>CAJONT010000066.1 GCA_905235975.1 uncultured Prevotella sp. | reverse complement strand
CCGAAGCGAAATGTGCGCGTGTTGAGGGGATAGTGCGGCGAGAGGAAATAATTGCCGTCGCCGCTGTTCACATGACTCATCATGACAAAGAAACGGGTATGCTGCAGATGGAAGTTGGCATACACGTCGACGATGGGGTAGTTGCCGATGTCCACACGGCTCTCGCTCTTCTCCTGCACGGCATACTGGCCCAGCCCCGGCACATAATCGGGCGCATGGTATTTGGTGAAGTAACGGGCATCGGCACCGAAGTCGCACTTCAGTACACCCGCTATCTTGAACCGCAGAAACAGATTGGCATACAGGTTGAATGCGGGCAGCGGAAGCACATCCTCCTTGCTCGACTGCTGATAGGTGCCCACCAATTCCAGGTTCAACGCACCTAAGCGCACGTTCTGCGCCAACTGCGCCATAAACACGCTGATGTTGTCGCTCTCCTGCAGCACGCGGGCCGCGTTCTGCAGACGGTAGTAGTTGTTGTCCACCTGAAACGTGCTATACGAGGTGGCAAGGTAAGTGTAGTTGGTGAGGTCGTCCACACCGATGGTAAGGCGCGTGCCGGTGCGCTTGAGCAGGAAATTGCCCTGCAGGCGCGTGTGCGTGATGGCGCTGAGGTCGTTGTCCCACCAGAAGTGGCGGCTGTGGAAGTGGCGGTAGTAGAAGGTGGGCTCGTTGCGGTGGAAGAAGCCGTTGGCCGACAACTGCACCGTGTCCTTGAACAGACGGAAGTTGAGGTCGGCATCGGCATCCACCCACACCTTGCCGGCATCCTCACCCGCCACGCCTATCTCGGCGGTGGCCGTGTAGTGCAGCAGCGTGCCCTCTGTCTTGGTCAGCTGGCCGCCCACCGACAAGGTGTGCTCGTTGTAGGAGCGTTCCAAGCCCGCCGTGTCGGGAAGGGTGAAGTGCGAAAGGTCGTGAGAAACAAAGGCTTTCAGCCCTGCCTTCGCATATTTGTTGAACCCCTCCAAGAGCGCCACGGCAAGCGTGTTGCGCAGGTTGAAGTGGTTGGTCTTGTCGTAGATGGAGTCGCCGACAAACTTGGCTATCGTGTTGTAGCGCTCGGCATAGTAGTCGTCGGGCGTGTAGTATGCCTGGTAGATGCGCTTGTAGCTGTCCAACTTCACTGTATGGATGAAACTGGTCACCGGCACATATTCGTTCTTCAGCCAGGTGGTGTCGGCCACGGCCACCGTGTCGCTCTCCACGGCATACCGTTTCTCCATCGCCAGCTGTTCGTCGTATTCCTCTTCGTCCCATATCTCCCCGTTGCGCTCCGCTTTCTTACGCGCGGTTTCCTTCGCACGCGCAGCCGCGTTCTCCTTCGCCGCCTCGATGGCGAATTTCCGCGCATTGATTTCCTCTTCGGTCATGGGCACCTTGCGGCTGAAGCCCACACTGTAGCGGTGGGAGAGGAAGACGTGCTGGTTGTCGTTGCGGTTCCAGTTGCTGCTCAGCATGGTGGGTATCTCGTTGCTGCGGTAGTTGTCGTCGAAACTCTCAGGGTGCGTGATGTAGTTGTCGTTGGTGATACCGCCGTTCTCCGCCTGTTTCTGGTGGTTCGTGGAGGCGAGGAAGTGCGCCTGGTAGTGGTCGCCGAGATAGCTGCCGTGCATGGTGTAGTTGAAGAGCGATGCACTGTTGTTGTCGTAGTAGCCGCGCCCGTACAGGTAGTCGAACTTGAAGCCCACGCCGAGCCGCTTGCCGGCATTCACCGCAAAGAGAGCCTTGAAGTGGTCCTCGCCGTCGGTGCGGTCGCCGCAGCTGTTCAGGCTGAGGTTGCTGATGGGGGAGTAAGTGCTGGTGAAGTGGTAGTCGGCCACATCGGTGATGAAATAGTCGAAGGGCTGGGTGAACAGGAACTTGTCGTCGGGGCGCCGGAAATTGAAGAGACGGTTCAGGCGGGGGGCACCCAGGTTGCCCGTCGTGTTGTACTCACCGCGCATGCCCGTGGTGAAGATGCTGTTCATATACATGTACGACATCGTGTCGGGCTCCGCCATGCGGCGGTCGCCGAAGAGGGGATCCACCGTCCACACCTTCAGGCCGCGGGGTATCTCCGTGTGTCCGTCGGTCTTGAGGCTGTCGCGGCGGTTGCGTCCGCCGGGGGTGATGCGTCCGTCTTCGTCGATGGAGTTCCAGTCTTGGGCAAACAGCCCCTGGCAGGAGAGGGCGCACAGCAGAAACAGACCGGTGCGGAACACCAGCCTGAAGGGGATGTGGAAAATTGCTGTGCTTGCGGCCTTCCTCATTTCATAATCATTCGTATCGCGCACTCCACCATCTTCACGGCCATTGCCACGAGCACGATGATGATGCCTATGCGTGTGCTGCCGGCATAGTAGGTCACCACGCCGGCGATGGCACCGAGCATGAACACGAGGTTCAGCACGTTGCGAAGGGGGAGCATCTTGTTGTTGTCGGAAGAGTCCTCACTGTGGAGGTGGCGGCGTGACCTGTGTGCCAGACCGTTCTCGCGCTCCGTATCACTCATGGCTGTTCAGAGTTTTGGCAATGTCGTCGAGAATCTCGTTCATGCGGTCCACCGTCTTGCGGCGGAACTTGCCAAGCTTCTTGTAGAGCTTGGTGCGGCTCTTGTTGAGTGCGTTCTCGTCGTTGATGAGACCCTCTGCCTTGTACTGCATGCCGCCTTCACGTTCCGCCTCATAGGTGTAGATGAGCCGGAATATCTTCACATTCACCACTTTGTCGCTGCACTCCACAAGGACGGTGTAGTCGAACTGGGTGCGGTCTAAGGCGAGGAACGTGTTTTTGAAGACAAGCCACTCGGTCACTGCGGTCACGATGTTGTGCTCGTTCTTGTCGACGAGGGCCACATGACTGCCGGGCAGCTGGTTCTCCTGCTTGGTGAAGCGGGTGAAGTAGTCGAGCATATTCGTGTAGTTGGTCTCGGCGTCCCAATCGTTGTGGTAGGTGCGTTTCCACACCACATGACCGTCTTCCTCGGGTACAGCGCCCGCAAGGTAGGGGGCGTCGGGGTCCTCACCGACCACCTTTTCGGATTGTTTCTCTTTACTGGTCTTGGCCGTGGGAGTCTGCTGCTGGTCGGGCACTTCCCATACCTGTGCGACTGCCGCAAGGGGCAGCGCCAATAACATGGCTATGACGATTTTCTTCATGATGCGCTCTGTGAATGATTTATTTAACCTTGCAAAGTTAATACAAAGTTGTTGAATTATGCCTCTATCGGTGAAAGTTTTTTAGTTCATTAACGTAACTTCTCCAAGCGGAGCATTTCGTCGCGGTATTGGGCGGCCTGGAGGAAGTCGAGGTTTTTGGCAGCTTCTTTCATCAGGCGGCGCGTCTCTTCGATGCTCGCCTCAAGCTGCTCCTTTGTCATGTGGGCCACTATCGGGTCGGCCACTAAGGTGCCGGGCTCGGGCTCTATGTAGGGCTGGGCAGGCCCGGAGGTTCCGGGTTTTCCGGGCTTTCCGGGCTTTCCGGAGATTCCGGAGATTCCGGATTTTCCGGATTTTCCGGATATTCCGGATATTCCGGCCATTCCTGCCATTTCGGCATTTCCGGCGGGGCGTAGGCTGCTTTGCTGCACGTTCTTCACTATCTGGGTGGGGGTGATGTGGTGCTCCTCGTTATATTTCAGCTGGATGCTGCGGCGCCGGAGCGTCTCGTCGATGGTCTGCTGCATGCTCTGCGTGATGTTATCGGCATACATGATGACCTTGCCGTTTACGTTGCGTGCTGCACGGCCCGCCGTCTGCGTGAGGGAGCGGTGAGAGCGCAGGAAGCCTTCCTTGTCGGCATCGATGATGGCCACAAGGCTCACCTCGGGCAGGTCGAGGCCCTCGCGGAGCAGGTTCACACCCACCAGCACATCGAAGATGCCGGCGCGGAAGTCGCTCATCACCTTCACACGGTCTAAGGTGGCCACGTCGCTGTGGATGTAGTTGGTGCGCACGTCGTGGTTCAGCAGGTATTCGGTCAGTTCCTCCGCCATGCGCTTGGTCAGCGTGGTCACCATCACGCGCTCGTCGCGACTCACGCGCTCTTCTATCTCGTTCATCAGGTCGTCTATCTGGTTCGTGCTCGGACGCACCTCTATCTCGGGGTCCAGCAGACCGGTGGGGCGTATCAGCTGTTCCACCACGACTCCCTCCGACTCGTTCAACTCAAAGTCGGCAGGGGTGGCGGAAACGTAGATGACCTGGTGTACCATCGCCTGGAACTCGTCGAAGCGCAGCGGGCGGTTGTCGAAGGCGGCGGGCAGCCGGAAGCCGTACTCTACGAGGTTCTGCTTGCGGGCGCGGTCGCCGCCGTACATGGCATTGATCTGCGGCACGCTCACATGGCTCTCGTCGACGACGAGGAGGAAGTCGCGCGGGAAGAAGTCGAGCAGGCAGTAGGGCTTCTGGCCGGCCTTCCTGCCGTCGAAATAGCGCGAGTAGTTCTCTATCCCTGAGCAGTGACCCAGTTCCTTTATCATCTCCATGTCGTATTCCACGCGCTCCTTGATGCGGTGGGCCTTCAGCGTGTCGCCTATCTCCTCGAAGTAGGCCACCTGCTCCACGAGGTCGTCCTGGATGTGGCGGATGGCTTCGGCTTGCTGCTCCTTCGTGGTCACAAACAGGTTGGCAGGATAAATCTGGTAGTCGTCCATCACGTTCAGGCGGTGGTAGTCGATGGCGTCCACCTCCTCGATGCTGTCTATCTCGTTGTCCCACCACGTCACGCGCAGCACAAACTCGCTGTAGGCCATGTACACGTCGACGGTGTTGCCGCGCACGCGGAAGTTGCCGCGCTGCAGGTCGATGTCGTTGCGCACATAGAGGGCATCCACCAAGCGGCGCAGGAAATCGTTGCGGTCCAGCGTCTGGCCGCGCCGTATGCTTATCACGCTGTTGGCCATGGCGGTGGGACCGCCCATGCCGTAGATGCACGACACCGACGACACCACCACCACGTCGCGGCGCCCGCTGAGGAGGGCGGAGACGGCGGACAGGCGCAGGCGGTCTATCTCGTCGTTGATGGCGAGGTCTTTCTCTATATAGGTGTCGGTCTGGGGCAGGTAGGCCTCGGGCTGGTAGTAGTCGTAGTAGGAAACATAGTATTCCACTGCGTTGCGGGGGAAGAAGGCGCGCATCTCCTCATACAACTGGGCGGCAAGCGTCTTGTTGTGACTCAGGATGAGGGTGGGGCGCTGCACCTGCGCGATGACGTTGGCCACCGTGAACGTCTTGCCCGAACCGGTCACGCCGAGCAGCACCTGCGCACGGTCGCCGCGCTTCACGCCCTCGGTGAGCTGGCGGATGGCCTCCGGCTGGTCGCCGGTAGGCTTGTAAGCGGAAGTAAGTTCAAATTCCATCTCTTCTCTTGTTCACGTCTTCTCTTTGTTCACGCAAAATTACGGAATTGTGCGCAATGTGCGACAGGATTTCCGAAAATGTGCCTCCATCGCCCTGCATTTTCAGCATTATTAACCTTTTCAGTACCCGCTACTTTATCCGCTGCAGCATGGGCTTCTCTACAATCTTCCATGAGAGGAGGGAGAAAATAATCGTGATAAGCACCGCGACGACAAAGGTGAGGAACACGCTGCAGGAAGGCAGCCCGAATTGTATAAGCAATTGAATGACAGGGAAATGATAGAGATACAGTCCGTATGAAATGTTGTCGTATCGGCGCAGGAAATTCAGGGGCTTGGCAAAATAGGCCACCCCGATGATGAAGGCGGAGAAGACAAGGGGCTCCACATAGTTGAGCAGGGGTATGTCGAAGAAGGTGTAGACGACAAGGAGCGCGATGCTGGCAGGGAGGATGAGGCGGATGTGCCGGCAGAACACGTCGAAGTAGACCAACAGGATGCACCCCGTGAAGAAATACATCATGGTGTTGAAACTGCCGTGGTTCAACTGGTAGTAGAGGGGGTTGTCGGGCGCACTGTCCTCAAGGTAGTCGAGCACGAAATGGTAGAGGGCGAAGCACACCACGATGCACACCGACATGGTGCGCTTGTATCGTTTCATCAGCCACACCACGAGGGGCACCAAGGCGTAGAACAGCACCTCAAACTTCATCGACCACAGCGAACCGTTCACCGCCGTCTCACTGTTGTTGGTGAACAGGCCGGGCAGCGACGGCTCCAAGAAGTTCAGAAACGAGAGATTGGCGGCTAAGTATCGGTAGGTCTGACCTGCCGACAGGTACTCGCCGACAGGGAGGGTGGTGAACAGCGCCCCCGCGAGGAAACAGCACAAAACCACGGTGACATAGGCCGGGACAATACGCAGGATGCGCTTCCACGCATATATCTTGATGTCCTTGCGGCGCACATAGCTGTAAACCACCAAAAAACCGGTGATGGTGAAGAAGGCCTTCACGCGTGTCTGGCCGTTGACAAACCAGAACTGCTCAATGCCCACCAATGTGCAGAAATGCACGATAATGAGGGAAAATGCAAAAAAATAGCGCAGGAAGTCAAAGCAGTTGTCACCCTTGACCCTCTCT
The DNA here is from genome assembly GCA_905235975.1 of uncultured Prevotella sp. Classification (GTDB taxonomy): domain Bacteria; phylum Bacteroidota; class Bacteroidia; order Bacteroidales; family Bacteroidaceae; genus Prevotella. The sequence goes on along the minus strand of CAJONT010000066.1, from coordinate 332 downwards.
ATGGTCTCTTTGTTCAGCAGTTCGCGTCTTTCTTGCATCCCACAAAGGTACAGCCTTTCTGCGACTCCGCCAAATTTTGTCTTTATATTTTTCAAAGTGTATATCGGAACCCACCAGAAATCCCCCTCTCCTCACCGACAAAACAGGGCCTTTTTGCCGATTTATGCCCGCCGGCCTCTAAAAAAATGAAAAAATAGCAAAAATCACCCCCAACCACTTGGCAAATACTCGAAATATGTGTAATTTTGCATTTCAAAGCGTATTGTGATGAAGAAGAAAGTGATGTTTCCGGTCCTTGTACTCCTGCTCTTGAGCAGCTGCGCTAAGGAATT
>CAJONT010000065.1 GCA_905235975.1 uncultured Prevotella sp. | reverse complement strand
TCGAAGTCGTATCGCCATGTGAGGGGTGTATGCTCAGCGGTGACGATAGGATTCTTATATTTCATGTAGATACCGTTGCCCCCTTCTACGGGTTCATTCTTCAACGAAAGCAGTTTTTCGTGTCTTTGTTTCAGGGACTCTACCCTATCCTTGAAATTGTCCATAGTTAATTACAATTTGTGGTTATTTGATGTTTTGTATTTCCTTGAGGAACAAAGTGTTGTCGGCTTTATAGAGTTTTCTGAAGTCCTTTGCCGAAGACAAGGTGGATGCCGGACCGTAATATTCGCCCTTGAAGTTTCTCCAGTTAAGGAAATAGCAGATGGGGTATCGGTCGAGAACCGGTTTCAACACCCTTGTCCACCATGTGGCATTGGGCACATTCTGGTATCCAGACTCGGTAACGGCAATGATTTTGCCGTTTTTGGCCGCAAAGGAGGAGAGGAAAGCCAAGTCGGCAGAAAGTTGCGTGACGAACTCCTCCTCGGTGCCCCACTGATAGGCATCTTCGCCGATGAGCGTCACCCTGTCGTTGCCCGGATACCTCTTGAGGAAGCGTGCCTCGTCCCAAGCCCCGTCGAGGTTGGGCGAGTAGCTCCACAGCAGGTTGTCGAAACCCTGTTGGAGCATATAATCCTGCAGCATGTTCCACAGTGCATGGAATTCGCCGTCGGAACAGTGTTTCTGTCCCCACCAGAACCAGCTGCCGTTGTTTTCGTGCCACGGGCGGAAGATGATGGGCACGGGAGTGCCCTCCGGTGTCTTCAGCGTCTTGATAAAGTCGGCCACCCGCTGCATCCACAGTTTGAACAGCTCATGCCTGTTGCCACCCGGCAAGATGCTCTTCACCACGCCGCCGGCCTTCACATCCCAAGCCGTGCCGCCGGTGAGAGGATTGCGCGGATGCCAGCTCAGCGTAACGATGCCCCCTCTGAGATGATGCGCAATGAGTTCGTCGTGTATGCGTGTGAAGGGCACACTATCGAGATTTTTCAGGTCGCCCTTCTCAATGCCCCCGAGATCGAAGCCCATCACGGCAGGATAGTCGCCCACCAGTTCCTTTATATCGCTGCGGTTGGGTTCCCATTCCCAGGTGAGGCCATAGAAAGTATCATCCTGATGCCCATACATATAGCCGGCAGGCAGGATGTTTCGCATCCGTTGCTCCAGCGCAGCCGCACCCGTGGGATATACGGAAGCGATATCTTTTGCGAAAAGCGTTCTCTCCATATTGTATAGTTTCACGAAATCGGGTGCACAGGTTTTATCCAATGCCGGACCGTAGTTTTCCTTCGGCTGGTCCCAGGCGTTGCGCCAGAGGAGCACGTAGGAAATGGGGAAATCTTTCACTGCCTCCCACATGACTTGGGTAAACCATTCGGCATCGGGGGTGTTCTGCTGTCCTGTTTCAGAAAAACAGATGATTTTGCCATGTTCACGGCCCAATTTGGTCATCACGCCGAGCGTTCTTTTCACATTCCTGAAATACCTCTCGCGTCCTGAATTGCCGTAGCAGTCCATGCCCATTATATCTACATAATCATCGCCTGGATAATATCGCAGGTAGGTGTCGTCGGTCTCGTTGTCGGAATCGCCCGGCGAATAGGAATATAGACAGTTGTCAACGCCAAACTCTTTCAGTTTGTCGACTGTGTAGCGGAAGAACTGCTTATATTCCTGCGGAGTACAAGATTCCATCCCCCACCAGAACCAGGTACCTGTCATCTCATGCCAGGGTCGGAAGATGACCGGCACGGAAAGACCGTTGTCCGTTTTAAGTGATTTGAGGAAATCCGCCACAATGGCCAGCCAACCGTCGAACCGGTCTTTCACCGGTCCACCGGCGAAGATCTCTCGGATGGGGTTGCCAGAGGGATCCCAGGCGTCCTGCCCTGTGACAGGATTCCACGCATGCCAACTGATGGTGATGATGCCCCCCCGCTGATGGTGAGCCACGATGTCGTTCCTCATGCGGTCGAAAGGCACCCCGTCGAGGTTGGTTATCGAGTCGATTTCTATTCTTCCCAATTCGCATCCGAGGACGGCGGGATAATCGCCGCAGACATCCTTAACATCGCTACGGTCGGCGTCCCATTTCCATGTGGTACCATAGAAAGTATCATCCTGATGCCCAATCATAATGCCCCTCTGCTGCAGCATGATGAGTCTTGCCCTCAGGTTCTCCAACGGTGTGGCGGCAAACAAGGCGGAAGATGTAGCTACAGCAAGCATCAAAGCAAAGTATCTTCTCATGTAATTAGCTTTTAAGGTTATTCATTCAGTCCCATCTGTCTGAGCAGAAAAGCTTCCCACTCGTCCCACTGTTCCTGGTACCAGAAATGCCTTGTCATCTGATAGAGGCTGATGGTTTTGGGCGCATCGACCACGTTGTAGACGCTCCATGCCGTGGAGGGCGGCACCACGTCGTCGTTGTAGCCGAAGGAATACCATCCGGCACATTTAACCCGTCGGGCGAAGTTGATGCCATCGTAGTAGCGGGCACCCTCCACCTTTTTCATGTCGGGATTTTTCTGCCCATAGAAATAATGGGGCCATCCACAGGCTTTTCCTTTCAGTGCCGACTCATAGTCGCACATGGCATCGTGAACGGCGGCGAGGAAAGTCACCCTGCTGTCGAGGGCAGCCACCGCGAGCGAGAGGAATCCACCCTGTGAAGACCCGGTCACTCCCAGTTGGGTACCGTTCCACTCCGGCATGGAGGCGATAAAATCGACTGCTCTCACAGCACCCGTCACGATACGGCGGTAGGCATTGCGGTAAGGGTCGTCGAGATTGGTGTTCCAATAGCCGTCGAGGGCACCGTGCTGCAAGTTGTCATACACCTGCTGTTCCATGGTGACGGGAATGCCGTGCACCCCTATTTCGAGCACTATCGCCCCCTGCGAGGCCGTCCACACATCGCCGCCGTAGGGTCTTACACCGGCGCCAGGCACTCTGAGCAAAGCCGGATATCTGCCCGGTTTTACGGGCACGCATAAGATGCCGTACATACGGCTTCCAGGACGGTTGTTCACATAGCTCACCTCATAGACATTCACCTCTTCGGTGCAACGCTCCGGGAGCAGACGTTTCTTCACATCGAGTTGGTTCTTGCGCGCCTCGTCGAGGGTGTTTTTCCAAAAGGCATCGAAGTCGTCGGGGCATTTCGTCTCCGGCATGATTTTCTCGGGCGAGAAAGCCGCCGTGCACATGCCGTCGTATTTCTTGCCGTCGACAGTGGCGATAACCTTAAGGCGGTAGAATCCCGGCGACTTCATCTGTCCGGTCCATTTCATCGTGCCGTCTTTCAGCACGACACCCGATTTCTTCACCTCCGGGTACATATCAGGCCCCGCCTCGAAGTCGACCGACACATTCTGAAGCAAGGTGCCCGATTTTCTGACTTCCACGTCGAAGTGCGCCTTTTCGCCAACTTTGTAATTCCAGTCGGTGTGGTCGGGAAACACATTCACCACAATGTTGTTGCCCCTGATTTGTGCAAAGAGCGTCACAGGGAGCAAGAAGCACAAGAAAGAAATGATTTTTCGCATATCAGTTTATTTTTGTGTGCCGATTTTGGCCATTCTCTCCACCTCCCTCTTCACGACGTGCAAGGTAGAAGTATCGGTGGCAAACACCGAGTTGAGACCCTGCGCCTCTTGTGCCGGGTCGCCCGTATAGTCGTCGCCCACCATCCACTGCTCGTGTGTGGGATTGGCGAAACCGCCCCATCCCCAGAAGTTACACCCGGCGAAGCAGCCACCCTGCTCGGCATTGTCGCCCACGAGGGAGAAGACGAAGCGGTAGAACCCGTCGCGTCCCACGGTCGTAGTGGCCTTGTCGAACTTAAAGCCATCCCTTGGATAGCCGAATTCCTCCATGACAAGCGGTTTGTTCAACTTTTGGCAGATGGCGATATGGCGGTCGATATAATCCTTGGTATTGTCGCAGCTCTTCTGCAGGTCTTCTACAAGCGAGTCGGGACGTGCCCATCCCCAGTTGTAGGGCCAGAGGTGGATGTTGCAGTAGTCGACGTTCTTGTCGGCACAGATGTGCTCATAGACATCGAAATCCTCTTCACATCCCCACGCGCCCTCACTGCCGATGCTGATGAGGTGGTTGGGGTCAAGGCTCCTGATGAGCGCCGATGCCTCGGCGAGCCATTTTTCGAAATCGGGCAGTGCCTCCTTCGCAAACGCCCTCGGCTCGTTGCCTATCTGCCACGACATGATAGCGGGATCGTCGACATATTTCTTGCCCGTGTAGCGGTTGGTGCGGCCAATGACATCCTTGACGTACTGGTAGAAGAGCTGATGAGCCTTCTCGTTTGACGCAAATTTGGTCACGAACTGCATGAAGGCGGGATAGCCGTCTTCATCAGGCCGCGGAGCCTTTCCTTCGCCGGCATGCTGCAGGTAGAAGCCATATCCCCCACTCCACTCCCAGGAATTGTTGAGATAGAGCACTGCTACCATATCGCGTTTGCCCATTTCCATGAGCAGGTAATCGAGTCCGTCGAAGATGGTGTCGTTGTAGACCCCCGGTTCCACTTGCAGCGTAGGTTCCACCTTGGTGGTGACACCCCTTTCGCCATCGCTGCCGACGAGAATGCGCAGGTTGTCGATACCCATTTCCTTCATGTAATCCAGTTCACGGGCGAGGCGTTCTCTGTTGCCCCCCTGCCCTTCGCTGGCCAGGATGGCACCATACCAGAAATTGGTACCCACGAAATAATAAGGTTTTCCGTTACGTTCGAAATGTCCGTTGTTGACAGAGACGAACCCCTTGCCGTCACCATTATCGGTGTTGCAAGAGACAGCGGCAAGCAAGAAAGTCATCACACAGGTAAGGTAATAAAATCTATTTTTCATCCAGGTTTAGTATTTTCTTTGCAAAATAACGAAAAAAAAGCCAAACAAGATAATACTATCATATCCAACTATGATACTATAAAAGAAAGACGGGAAAAACCCTTGTCTTTTCCCGTCTTTCAAAATGTGAGTTCAATCAATTACTGAGCCGATTCGAAGAGAGCATCCACGATTTCCGACTCATACCACTTGAGCGTCTTGCGGTCGATGAGTCCCATCCACCAGAGGCCGTAGGTGCCCCTTGCGCGCATAGCCTTGGTAAAGTAGCGTGCATACTTGATGCGCTCAGTCATACTCTTGTTGGCATCGATGGCACCGAACTCGCCGAAGAAGAAGGGCACACCCTTGTTGCCGAAGGCCGTGGCGACGCGGTTCACCAGGTCGTCGATTTCCTGTTCACAGGAAGCGTCGAAGATGCTGATATTCCACTCACCATTGTCGCAGCAGAAGTTGTACGGGTCGTAGGAGTGCACCGAAGCCAGGATATGGTTGGGATGCACATCGGCAGGCGCAGCGAAGCCGTTGAGTTTGGCTACGGTATGTCCGGCGCTGTAGGTATTGACCACGAGGTTGCGGTACTCGTTGTAGCCACCGGTGGCCCTCACCGTGTTGACGAAGTCCTGCTCCAACTTGTTCACCACGTCATAGGCGGCGGGGTCGGCGGGGTCGCCCCAGTTGTAGTTCTTGTCGAGGATTTCGTTGAAAGCCTCGAAGAGCAGTTTTTCGCCATACTTGTTGAAGCGTGTCGCAATCTGGTTCCAGAACTTCTGGAAGCGCGCCGAGATGGCGGGATAGTTGTCGGGATCGGCACACAGCCATGTATTGGAGCCCGAGTCGTGCTGCACATTGAGGATGCAATAGCAGTTCGCATCGAGCACATAGTTGACCACCTCTTCGACGCGGTCCATCCAGGCCTTGTCGATGACATCGTTCTCATCGGCATGAGGTGCCCATGTGACCGGAATACGGAACACGGTGAATCCCCTCTCGGCGATTGTATTGATGATTTCAGGCGTTGTGACCGGCTGTCCCCAAGCCGTTTCCCAATCGGCAGTAGTCTTGCCCGTGGGATCCCACCAGGAGCCCTCCGGTTTGGAGTCGAGTGTGTTGCCCAGGTTGTAGCCCATGCCCATGTTCAGGACGAAGTCGTAGGCACTCTCGAAGGGGTCGCTGGGATCCAGGCCCGTGCCCGATTGTTCGATTGCGATGGACTTAGTGAGGTTGCCCGAAACGAATGTGATGGTATTGGTTCTCATCTCGCCGTCGTTTTTCTGCACGTCGACTCTGATATACGAGCGTTTTGTGGCAGAGCCGTATCCGGCATGGTTGGAGATGGTCACCCACGACTCGTCGGCCACAGATGCCGTCCAGTCGGCGTCGCAGTCGACGCCGATGATGACGAAGCTTGCCGGAATCTGGAAGCGCAGCTGATCGATGGCAGTGGAGTCGCGGAACACATTGATATAGGTAGCCTTGGGCGATGCATCGTCGTCATCGCTGCAGCTCTGCATTCCGAAAGCCGTCACAAATGCCATGAGCATGTATAAGAAAAATGTTTTCTTCATCATTGTAGTGTGATTTAATAGGACCTTCCTTTAATAGTTGGTGCCTGGTTTACGGTAATAGAGACGCACGTTGTCCAAAAAGAAACTTACCCTCATGGGGATGGCAGACTGGTTGATAATCATGTATCTCAGCTCATCGAAGCCTGCAGCCACCACATCGGCATACGTCATTCCCTTGAAGCCTATTTCGTCGAGGCTCACCACATGCCGATACCACTTGCGCAGCGGCTGCTGGTTGTCGATGTCGGCGAGCACAGGACGGAAGAAGACGCCGTACCCGAGGTCGTAGTCGGCCCAGTCAAATCCGTTGTCGTACTCATAGCTGCCCGTAGTGGTATTGATGTAATAGCGTAGATAGACATTGCGTGGCGTTTCGGGAGAAGCTTCGCTCCACATCGTGTTGTTGTTGAACACCTCGCAGGCAAGGTAGATATCGGCGGTAGAGGCATCGGCGGGAATAACATCATAGTCCGGCAACTTAAAGAGCACGTGGTTGTTGAACTCGGTACCCCAATCGTTGACGAAGTAGATCATCGTTCCCCACCAGCTCTGCGCCACATTGCCAAGGTCGAAGGAGGCATACTGTCCTGTAGCGGAATAAGGCGGATATTCTTCGTCGACCTCCTCTATTTCGGCAGACGGACTCCATCCCAAGTTGGTGCCACGTCCATCGAAGTCGACGAGCAGGCAGTCGTAATTGTAGAAGGGCACGGACACCTGTCCGCCCAGCGTGGTCACGGTAAGGTCGCGGCATCCCTCTGCGGGCACTTTCGAGAAATTGAATGTGAGTTCCGTGTAGGTGTCAGACTCCTCGAAGTCGTCAGGAGTGAGTTTTACATCGCCGTATTCGATGCTCTGCACACCCACCAGTTCCATTCCGCGAATGACCACCTCTTCGCCCAGCACCGGCATTTCGGAGGAGAGGTAATTGATGATGGGCTGTCCCGGATACTTGTAGAAGCCCACATAGGTGGTACCTGCCGCGCACTCCACGACCAGCGTGCCCTTCTCGAAGTTGAGGTTAGGCACGACGAATCCCAAGACCGACGTCGTCTCGTAGGCCTGCGTGAGGTTGTTGAGATGGTGGTCCTGCAGAATCATTTTATAGTCGTTGATTGCCACATGATTTCCGCCCGGTGTCTCCCACACGGTGGTATCGAGCTGCTCAGGTGTCAGGTCGGTGACATAGATGTTCTCCACATCCACCAGGTTGAGACCATGGAGATAGACCGAGTCGCCTGACTCACGCGGATAGGATGCCTGCAGTCTTGAGATGGACGGATAAGGAGCCGTAATCTTAAAGGAATAGACTGCCGTACCATGTGTGGTCTCCACCCTAATCTCATCCTTTAGGTCGCTGTTGAACGCCGTGAGCTTGAATCCGTCGGCCTCGGAGGGAATAGTGACGATGACGCTGTGGTCGGTGTTCATCGTGGGGTTGAAGTAGACCGACTGGTCGTTGATGTAAACCTTGAGCGTATGGTCAAGATTCTTACCTATGATGGCGATGATCTGTCCGGGTCCCGACTTGGTGAATGTGCTGTCGGCCTTGGCAGGGTCGGGCACACGCACGGCGGTAATCTCCGGCACACCGCCTCCTGCGGAGTCGTCGTCGGAACACGAAGAGACGGAGAACTGCAAAACAGCGCATACGGCCATCAGTGCGACGCTCCATTTGAATTTCAAAATATTGTGTTTCATCTTTTTCAAAACTTAAGTTAAGTTACTCACCGAAGTCATAGTTTTGCGGTGCCTCACGGAAATAGTGGTTCTGCAACACATCAGCCTCGGGATAAGGCATGAAGATGTTGGCCTCGCTCAGCGTGATGGCCACGACACCCGTTGACGCCTGCCGTTCGCGGAAGAGCCTGTCGAGTTCATACACATATCCGTGGGCGAGATCCTGCGGTACGCCGTTGAGTGAAATGACATTGCCGTTGGTATCGCGCATGGAGTCGTTCCACATTCTCACCTCGTCGCCGAGTCCGTCGCCATCGATGTCATATTCCCACGTGTTGAAATACCAGTCGCCAGCGGGATAGCATGTATAGCTGATGGTGCCGTCGGGATTCAGACGGACGTCGCCCTCACGTATTTCGAATCCGCGGTGCTGCTTGTTGTTGAAGAAGTCGAGCATGAACTGCGGTTTCCACCTGTACCATGTCACCATGTCGAACCAGTTGCAGTTCTCTACGCAGAACTCGATGCGTCGCTCCCTGATAAGCGTGTTGAAATCGTAGGAGGTAAGCGGTTTCACTTTCGCCCTCTGACGCACGGTATTGATGGCTGCCAGCCCCTCGGGGTCGGAAGTAGACTCGGCATTGCCCAGGATGGCCTCCGCCTTGATGAGGTAGACATCGGCCAGGCGCATGATATTGGTGTTCATGGGCGAAGCCATCATGGCGAGGTGTCCGTTACAATCGGCCTTTGTGCCGACGACGCCCTTCTTCACCTGCACCCAGTTGTGGTTATAGGTATAACCGCCCTCTTCCGACTTTACATAGCTGTAGTAGCGTCCCGGCGAGAAGAAGGTGGCACGCAAGCGGAAGGAATCGGCCGGTTCCTCGTTGTAGTAGTCGAGCATGTCGATTGTGGCGAACAAGTTGCCGCCCCACACATTCACGTCGCTCACCTCCGAGAAGGCGAGGTCGGAATAGATGGCGTTCATGGCGCCCCATTCGTTGGAGAGCGGGTCGGCCCATCTCATGGCGAGCAGCACTTCGCTGTTGTCGTTGTTGGCATACTTGAACAAGTCCTCATAATTTTCCATGAGCTGATACTGTCCGCTATTTAACACCTCGTCGCAGAGAGCCACGACACGGTTGAGTGTGGCCTGGTCGCGTTCGCCGTTGGTGGTGCGTCCGGTCTGCCATCCGCTCTGTGCGAGGAGCACCTTGGCGAGCAACGCCTTCGCGGCGTATCTGCCGGGATGGTGGTCGGCACCCGCCTCGGGCAAGAGTTCGCCAGCCCTTTCAAGGTCTCTCACGATAAACTTAAGCACGTCTTCCTCTTTTATCAGGGGTTTGATGGGTGTTTGCGAAGCCTCTGTGTTGTCTTCAAAGACAATCACCTCGCCCCAGCTTCTGAGCAGGTAGAAATAGGCGGCAGCCCTCATGAGGTACGCCTCGCCCATGGCCTGGTTTTTCACGGCCTCGCTCACATCATCGGTACTGTACCTTGGCACCTCGTCGAGAAGGGCGTTGGCCATGGTTACCACCACATAGAGCGACGACCATGCCAGACCGAGGTCTTCGGTGAGTCCGGTAAGCTGGAATCGTGCGAACTCGGCGCTCACATACGGATTCCACGCGTCGTTGGCTCTCTGTGAACCCATGCCGAGCATAGCCCTTCGGTTGAAATTGAACCATGCCCTGTTGTAGAGCGGCTCAGTCGCCTTGATTACCGCAGCATCGGACGTATAGAAACTGGGAGCAGTGTACTGGTTGAGCGGCGTTCTTTCGAGGAAGTCGTCACCACAGCCTGCCATAACAACTGTCAGGGCAGCCACTGCCATATACTTGAATATATTCTTCTTTTTCATATCTATAAATCCTTGAATGGTTAGAAAGTGAGTTTAATACCGAAGTTGTAGATGCGCTGTGACGGGTAGCGGTAATTGTCGAGACCCTGGAGAATCACGCTCTGGCGGATGGCACCCAGTTCAGGGTCATATCCGTCGTATCCCGATATGGTGAACAGGTTCTGTGCGTTGGCATAGAGCTGCACCCATTCGAGCCCGGCTTTGTGCACCCATGCCTTGGGCACGTTCCATGCCAGCGAGAGCGTCTTAAGGCGGATATAGGAACCATCCTCGACAAAGCGGTTAGAGATACGGTTGTTGTCGTTGTTACTCTGACCGGCGGCGCTGATGCGCTGTACGGCAGCCGTTGTGGGATTGAGAACGAAGACATTGGAGATGTCGTTGGCAGATCCCGCCTCGTCGAACATACCCAGGCGTGCGTAATTGGCCACGTCGGCCATCTTGTTGCCATATCCGAGGGGGTCGGTATGCTGCTGTCTTACGATGTTGTAGACGTCATTGCCCACGGTGCCGTTGAAGAAGAAGGAAAGTTCGAAGTCCTTCCACGTGATGACGTTGTTGATACCGAAGGTGAAGTCGGGGTTCGGGTCGCCGATGATTTTGCGGTCTTTCTCATCAATCACGCCGTCGCCGTTGACATCCTCGAAGATATAATCACCCACCCAGATGCTGTTCTGCGAAATGGGATGGAGATTGCCCTCCGTGTCGATGGGTCGTGCCACGGGCACCCTGTTGCCATTCTGGTCGAGGAGGAATTCGCCGAGCTGGTTTTTCTGGTAGAAGTCGTCCTCTTTGGTGAACATACCAATCACGTTGTAGCCATAGAACTGTCCCACGGGCTGTCCGATTTCGGACAGGGTATAGACATTCGTTCCTATGGTACCTTGTATGGCGGTACTTTCTGTATTCAAGCTCTTTATCTTGTTACGGTTAAAGGAAAGAGTGAAGCCCGATCTCCACTGCCAGTCTTTTGAGGTGATATTCACCGTATTGAGGGTAAACTCAAGACCTTTGTTCTTGATAGCACCCGTATTGACCCAGGGAGCAGAGATGCCCATATAGTCGTTGTTGATGATATACGAGGGCAAGGCAGCCTCCATGAGGAGGTTGTCGGTATCCTTGAGATAGGCATCGATGATGAACTCAATCCTGTTATTGAAGAGCGAGATGTCGAGACCTGCATTCCATGCCTTGGTCTCCTCCCACTTGATGTCGGGGTTGGGAATATTGCCGGAGTAGTAGCCGGTGCCCCATGCCGTGACGGTATTCTTCATGGCCGTGCCATAGGCATAGCTGCCGGCACTCTGGTTACCCACGAGACCCCATCCGAGACGCAGTTTGAGGTTGCTGATAAAGGAGAATTTCTGCATGAATTTCTCCTGCGAGATACGCCATGCGAGTGCTGCCGAGGGGAAGGTACCCCACCTGTTGTTGGGTCCGAAATTGGAGGAGCCGTCGGAACGCAGCGTGGCTGTGAGCAGGTATTTCTCGAAGAGGTTGTAGTTGATACGTCCATAGTAGGACTCGATGGCCCAATCGGATCCCTGTTCGCCGTTGACAGCGGTGGTGGCATCACCCACGGCGATGCTGTGGATGCTCGATGAGATATATCCTTTACGTCCGGAAGAAGCGCTGAACCAATCGCCCTCCTGCGACTCATGACCAGCCATGATTTGGAAGCGGTGACCCTTCCACGGCTCTATGTCATAGGTAGCATACTGTTTGAACGACTTGTAGTTGTTGCGCGACTCACCGTGTGTGAGCTGCGATTCCACCTTTACCGTACCGTATTGGTATTCAGGCACGAAGAAGAAGGTATTGCCCCACCCTTTGCTGCCTCCGTACTCCACACGGAGCGTAAGTCCTTTGACGGGCGTGATATTGGCGTAGAAGTTGTAGTCGAGCTGTTGGTTCTTCGACCTGTTCTCCCTCATCTGCGCCTCGAAGAGCGGGTTGGAGTAATAGGTGGCGAAATCGTTCACCTCGACGAAGCCGTAGGAGCCGTCGGGATTTCTCGGAGCCACGTCGGGGAACTGGTTGAGCGCGGTCTGGATGACATTGTTCTCGTCGAAGGTCACGGTGCGATGGGTATCGGCGAAATAGCTGTTCATACCCACCTTGAGCCATTTGTTCACTTGGATGTCGAAGTTGGCACGCACAGAGACGCGGTCGAATCCAGAGCCGATACCGATACCATCTTGGTCGAGGTAGCCGCCAGATATGGAATAGTTTACGGCATTGGAACCACCATTCAGGCTAACCTGGTGGTTGTGCATGAACGCCGTCTGATAGAGCACGTCCTGCCAGTTGGTACCATCGGTGAGGAGCGAGGTGTCTTTGTAGTCCTCTCTCACGCCCCATCCCATGATATTGGCACGCACGTTATAGAATTCGGCATACTGCGGGAGGTTGAGTACCTCGAGCTGTTTGGGCAGCTGCTGCCATCCCATGTACCCCTCGTAAGAGAGTTTGGGTTTGCCTTCCTGTCCGTGTTTGGTGGTGATGAGCACCACACCGTTTGAGGCACGTGAACCATAGATAGCAGTGGCAGAAGCATCCTTGAGCACTTCGATAGAGGTGATGTCGCTCGGGTTGAGCGAACTCAACACGCTTGTGTTGTCGTTGGTCTGTCCCGACATAGCGATGCCGTCGACCACATAGAGCGGCTCATTGCCGTTGAGAGAGTTGACACCGCGGATTTGCACGGAGATACCGCCGCCCGGTGCGCCGGAGTTCTGCGTCACCTGCACGCCGGCGATACGTCCCTGCATGGCCTGTTCGAGAGAGGTGTTGACACCCTGTTTGATTTGCGCCTCAGAGATGGACGACACGGCACCAGTAAGGTCGCTCCTCTTCATGGTACCATATCCCACGACGACCACCTGGTCGAGCGTCTGCGAGTCTTCTGCGAGTCTCACATCGATTTTCCCTGCCTTCGTCACCTTCATGGTGTGTGTGGTGTAACCGATGTAAGAAATCTCGAGCGTCTGTCCGGGTTTCACTTCGATGGAATAGCCGCCGTCGAGGTCGGTGACTGTTCCTGTGCCGGAGCCTTTCACTTTCACTGTTGCGCCGATGACGGGTTCCCCGTTAGAGGCATCGGTGACGGTACCCACCACTTTTATGGTTTGTGCGAGGGCTGTCAGCGGGAGCAACAATAAGAAGAGAATCACACCCCAGTGTTTGGCTGACATACGATTCCTTGCTTTCTTGCTTTGGTTCATAGTTAATAAAATAATAAGGTAAGTAAGAAGAAAGGGGAGGCTGGCTCAGCCTCCCCTATAAAGCTATCTATTCAGTTTATTTCTGAATGAATTTCCTTCCGTTCTGGATTACGATACCCTTGTAATCCTTGTTCACGCGTACACCAGCGAGGTTGTAGATGGGTGCATTGGCATTGAATTCATTTTTCACGGAAACGGTCTGCTCGATGCCATTGGCATTCTTCACGAGATAGATGTCGGTGACGGTGAGTGTGGTAGGATCAGCCGTCTGCAGAGCAACCTGCTCCACGTTGGTCATGTCACAGCCAAGGAAGAGGCACTCAAGCTTGGTGATACCCGTATCGCCCCAAACAGAGGCATCGGTACCGCCAACGAGGATCTGCGTATTGACTGTGGTAGGCTCAGCAAACTCCATGACGAGTTTGTCATAAGCAGACCAGTCGACACCACCGTACCATGCAGCCAATCCACCCCAACCAACGGAGTTGTAAGTGATGGAGCCATCCTCGTTGACTGTCATGCTCTCGTTTTCATTCCAGTTGTAGGTGAAGTTGCCGATGATACTTTCTTTGTCACCATCTGTCGGTTCCACAGAGCCGGGATTTTCCTGCATGATGGAAATCTTGGTCACATTCACGTTTCCGTCACCATTCATGAGGAATACATTGCCCCAGTACTGCTTGGTGTAAGCACTCTCAATCATAGCTTCGGTGAGTGCGATTTCAGCATATCCCTTGTTGGTGAGGTCTACGATCACAGACTCTCTTTCAGAGCCGTCTTCATTGTAGAGGGGCACTTCAGACCAGCGTACATAGAAGGGTCCCCAGTGACCTTCGAAGAGTTCGATTTGCCATTCGGTTGTAGGAGCATTCATGTAGAAGCGAATCACGTCGCCCACCTGTGCATTGACAGCCTTCAGTTCCTGACCGCCATCGCTGAGGAAACCAGGCTGGTCGGCCCAACCGTTTACGACGGCACTGCCTTCCCAGAGAACCGTCTCATAGAGGTTCTGTGCGGCAGGTGTGAAGATATAGCCGAAGCAACCCAACTTGGAGCCTGCGCAGAAGAAGTAATAAGTCTTGCCGGCCTCGACATTGAATTCGACCACACCGGTCAGTTTCTCAGAAACCACCTTGCCGCCTTTCTCATCGGCATCGTCGGCGAGTTCCACCTCATTACCTTCAGCATCCTTAATCACATAATTGTGAAGGTTGCTCTCGGGAAGTGCGACCTCGAGATACTGCTCATCCTCAGAAAGGGTGGCATTAGTAGCATCAATCAGGTAGAAAGCCTTGTCGGCATTGAGGATAATACCAGCCTGCACTTTGCCGTCGGCAGTGGGATTGAAGATATAGTACGTACCGTTACGGGGCAGACGAGCAGAGGTCTTGCCATCGGCGCAGTTGATACCGCTACCTTTACCAGAGGCAGCCTGATCCTTCGGGTTGTTCTGGCCTGTCACTGTGATGGCGCTGAACTGATCTTTGGGTCCGTCGTCGGTGGTGACGGTCACGGTGAGACCGAAGTCGTTGAGGAATCCGCCCTCTGTGATTTTAGTGGCAGAGGTCTTCCATCCCTTCATATCGTCACCAAGGGTGAGTTTGGCGTTGGCGGTGGAGATGACCTGGCCATCCTCGTAAGTGGTGTTGTAGTCGAACAAGCCGACTTCCTGTGCGCCTGCAGTGAGCGTCATTGCAGCCACAGCAATTAGAGTAAACAGTTTTTTCATAAGCTTTTGTAGTAATTAGGTTATTAATGATAGATAGATTAATTTTGTGCAAAGTTACATTATTTGTAGGGAATATTATAATATAATTGCATCAAAAACTGATACTTTCTTGATTTTTTTTAAAATCGGAGGGAGCGGAGGGAGCGGAGGGATCGGAATAATCTGAATAATCTGAGTAATCGGAGTAATCTGAGGAATCTGAATAATCGGAGTAATCTGAATAATCTGAGTAATCGGAGTAATCTGAGGAATCGGAGGAATCAGAATAATCGGAGGAATGGGGGAGATGTTTTTTAGGAAATTGTTTGGATGGTTAAAATAAGTTAGTGAATGGTGCGTTTATAAAAAAATGAGTAATT
>CAJONT010000064.1 GCA_905235975.1 uncultured Prevotella sp. | reverse complement strand
GGGGAGCTAAAAAGAAAAATATCTGCAATTTTTTAGGGGGGATGTGGATATATCAGGAATATTTCGTAATTTTGCTTTTCAAAAAGCGATTACAAGAATATGGCAACAACAGAAATGACTCCCAACGAGGAGAAGAGAACACTGAGCTTCGTGGAACAATTGGTGGAAAAAGACCTGGCCGACGGCAAGAACGGCGGCAGGATACAGACACGCTTCCCGCCGGAGCCCAACGGATACCTGCACATAGGACACGCCAAGGCCATCTGCATGGACTTCGGCGTGGCTGAACACTACAACGGGGTGTGCAACCTGCGCTTCGACGACACCAACCCGAGCAAGGAGAACAACGAGTATGTGGAGAACATTCTGAACGACATAAAATGGTTGGGATTCCACTGGGGCAACGTGTACTATGCCTCCGACTACTTCCAGCAGCTGTGGGACTTCGCCGTGTGGCTCATCAAGAAGGGCCTGGCTTACGTCGACGAACAGACGTCGGAGGAGATTGCACAGCAGAAGGGCACTCCCACCGAACCGGGCACCGCTTCGCCCTACCGCGACCGCCCCGTGGAAGAGAACCTGAAGCTCTTCCTGCAGATGAACACACCGGAGGCCGTGGAGGGCTCGATGGTGCTGCGCGCCAAACTGGACATGGCCAACCCGAACATGCACTTCCGCGACCCCATCATGTACCGCATCATACACACCCCGCACCACCGCACGGGCACGACGTGGAACGCCTACCCGATGTATGACTTCGCGCACGGACAGAGCGACTTCTTCGAAGGGGTAACACACTCTATCTGCACGCTGGAATTCGTCCCCCACCGCCCTCTCTACGACAAGTTCGTGGACTTCCTCTTGGAGATGAAGGGGGAGACACCGGAGACGGCTTCGTACTGCCCGAGACAGATAGAATTCAACCGTCTGAACCTGACCTACACGGTGATGAGCAAGCGCAAGCTGCTGGCACTGGTGAACGAGAAACGCGTGTCGGGATGGGACGACCCCAGAATGCCGACCCTCTGCGGTATGCGCCGTCGCGGTTACTCGCCGGAGAGCGTGCGCAAATTCATCGACAGCATCGGCTACACGAAGTTTGACGCGCTCAACGACATGGCGCTCCTCGAGGCTGCCGTGCGCGAGGACCTGAACGCCAGAGCCCTGCGCGTGAGTGCCGTGCTGGACCCCGTGAAACTGGTGATAGACAACTATCCCGAGGGCACCGAGGAGGAGATGACCGCCGTGAACAACCCCGAGAATGAGGCCGACGGCACGCATACCATCACCTTCTCCAAACACTTGTGGATAGAACGCGACGATTTTATGGAAGACGCGCCGAAGAAATTCTTCCGCATGACACCGGGCAAGGAGGTGAGGCTGAAAAACGCCTACATCGTGAAGTGCACGGGATGCGTGAAGGACGAGGAAGGCCACGTGACGGAGATACACGCCGAATATGACCCGCTGAGCAAGAGCGGCATGGAAGGCGCCAACCGCAAGGTGAAGGGCACCCTGCACTGGGTGTCGGCCGACCACTGCCAGGAGGCTGAGGTGCGCATTTACGACCGCCTCTTCATGGTGGAGAATCCAAGTGCCGACGAACGCGACTTCCGCGAACTGCTGAACCCCGACTCGGTGACGGTGCTGCGCCACTGCTACGTGGAGCCTTTCGCCGCACAGCGCAAGGCGGGCGAATACCTGCAGTTCCAGCGCATAGGCTACTTCATGGCCGACCTGGAATCCACGGAGGAGCACCCGGTGTTCAACAAGACCGTGGGACTGAAGGACACCTGGGCCAAGATGAACAAATGAGGCGTAGATGAGAGACGACTACTTCAGCAGTAACGAATTCAAACAAAACCTTCAGCTATATGAACAGGGAAAAGGTGCCCTGCTCGACTCGGAGATACTGACCGACATAGCTGACCACTACCGCGCGCAGGGCTTCATGGACAAAGCCTTGGGCGCGGCCGACTTTGCGCTGACCCTCTATCCCGGCGCCACCGCTCCCTTAGTGTTCAAGGCACGGGCGGCACTGGCCGAAGAAGACGTGGAGCGCGCCGAAGCCCTTGTGGACAGCATAGATGACAAGACCGACTTGGACTACCACTACATGAAGGCCGAACTGCTGATAGCACGGCGCAAAGAGGACGAGGCCGACGCCTACCTCGAGGCGCAGATGGAGGAGATAGATGCGCAGACGAAACCCGACTACGTGCTCGACGTGGCCACCCTCTTCGGCGACTACGACCTGATGGAATGGGCCGAAAAATGGCTGTCGCGCAGCGACGAGACCGACCTGGACGACTACAAGGAGCTGTGGGGACGCATCCTGGTAGACAAGGGGGAGACGGAAGAGGCTGTCAAGCTCTTCGAAGAACTGGTGGAGCGCGACCCCTTCTCGCCCGTGTACTGGAACCTGCTGGGCACCACGCAGTGGATGCAGCAGCATTATGCCGATGCCGTGGCGAGCAGCGAGTATGCCCTCGCCATAGACCCCCGCAGCGAGGAGGCGCTGATGACCAAGGCCGGCTGCCTGTCGATGCTGGGCAACTTTGAGGAGGCGCTGACCTACTATGAGCGCTACGCCAGCATCACACGCTGCAAAGACACGGCGGAGATGTATGTGGGCGTGACACTCGCCACCCTGGAGCGTAACAAAGAGTGCATTCCGCACCTGCAAGCCGCCCTCGAAGCATCGGACCCCGCCTCGCCGAACCTTCCGCAGATATACAACGAGCTGGTGCTGGCCCTGATGAAGGAGAACCGCGTGGAAGAAGCCGAGCAATATGTGACGGAAGCCGAGAAGAGCAGCTGCGACCCCAACGAGATGAAGGTGCTGCACGGCCACATACTGCTGATGCAGGGCCGCGTCGAGGAGGCACAGCAGTATATGTATGATGCGTATATGAATTCGGGCATGTCGGCCCACATCGTGATGCGCGTGGCCATCTCGCTCAATCAGAACGGCTACATCTCACTGGCCTACGACATGCTGGAGGCACTGCTCGACGACATGGACGAGCAACACACCGACGGCTACGGCCACTTGGCTGCCTGCGCCTACGAACTGGGCAAGAACGAAGCCTTCCTGAAATACCTGAAGGTGGCGGTGGAGCGCAACCCCGTGGAGGCGCGCTTCATGCTGAGCGACATCTTCCCTCCGGGTATGCCTACCCAGGAATATTACGATTATGCAAAAAAACACTTGACTTGAGATGAACTGGATATCTTCGCTGCTGAGCGGACTGCTCAACAACCTGAACTACGGTACAATACTCTTCCTGATGCTCTTGGAGAGCACGGTGGTGCCGGTGCCCTCGGAACTGGTGGTGTCGCCCGCCGCCTACCATGCCGCCGGCGGCAACCTGAACGTGTGGCTCGTGATTCTCTTTGCCACCGTCGGGGCCGACATAGGCGCCAGCATCAACTACGCCGCCGGCTACTGGCTGGGGAGGCCCATCATCTACCGCTTTGCCAACAGCCGCTGGGGGCACCTGTGCCTGCTGAACCAGGAGAAGGTGGAGAAGAGCGAACGCTACTTCAACAACCACGGCGCCGTGGCCACCATCACGGGGCGCCTCATCATCGGCATCAGGCACCTCATCTCCATCCCCGCCGGTCTTGCGAAGATGAACTACTGGCGGTTCCTGCTCTACACCACCATAGGGGCAGGGGCATGGCACGCCATCCTCGCCGCGCTGGGCTGGTATCTGCACAGCATCGTGCCCGAGACGGAGCTGCACGACCGCATCTTGGAATACGGGGAGTACATCAAATGGGGCATCATCGCCATTGTGGCAGCGGCAGCGCTGTTCTTCGTGGTGCGCCACTACCTGAAGAAGAAGTAATCACATGACAGACAGATACGCAAAGAGGGATGCCGTGGGGCATCCCTCTTTGCGTATATTCAGGTATGGGGGAATCAGATGCTGTAGAGGGCCACGAGGGTCTCGTACTTCTCCTGCTTGCCGGAAGTCTGCTTGGGCTCTTCCACCTTCTTGCCATACTCGTAGATCTGCTCCAGGCTGAGCTTGCCGTCCTCGAAGTCCTTGCCGATGCCGGCATCGAACGAAGCATAGCGCTCCTTCTTCATGGCGGGCAGCTCGCTGTTCTCCAAGATGTTGGCAGCATTGATGAGGGCGCGTGCCATGGCATCCATACCGCTGATGTGGGCGATGAAGATGTCCTCGGGATCGGTGGAGTTGCGGCGCAGCTTGGCGTCGAAGTTGGTACCGCCGTTGCCAAAACCGCCGTTGCGGATGATTTCGAGCATGGCCTGGGTGAGTTCGAAGTTGTTGATGGGGAACTGGTCGGTGTCCCATCCGTTCTGGGCGTCGCCGCGGTTGGCGTCGATGCTGCCGAGCATGCCGTTGTCGACGGCCACTGCGAGCTCATGCTCGAAGGTGTGTCCGGCGAGTGTGGCGTGGTTCACCTCGATGTTCACCTTGAAGTCCTTGTCGAGTCCGTGTGCGCGGAGGAAGCCAATCACGGTCTCGGTGTCAACGTCGTACTGGTGCTTTGAAGGCTCCATTGGCTTTGGCTCGATGAGGAAGGTGCCCTTGAAGCCCTTCTTGCGGGCATAGTCGCGTGCCATGGTGAGCATGGTGGCCATGTGCTCCTTCTCGCGCTTCTGGTCGGTGTTCAGGAGGCTCATGTAGCCCTCGCGGCCGCCCCAGAATACGTAGTTCTCAGCGCCGAGTTCGATGCCTGCGTCGATGGCATTCTTGATCTGGACGATGGCGCGTGCAACGACGTCGAAGTCCGGGTTGGTCGATGCGCCGTTCATGTAGCGCTTGTTGCCGAAGACGTTGGCCGTTGACCACAACAGCTTGATGCCGGTCTGAGCCATCTTCTCCTTCAGGTAGGCGACGATAGCCTTCAGGTTGGCCTCATATTCCTCAACCGAGTTGCCCTCGCTGACGAGGTCAACGTCGTGGAAGCAGAAATATGGGAAACCGAGCTTCTGCATGATTTCGAAGCCTGCGTCGGCCTTCTGCTTGGCGATGGTGACTGCATCTGGACCCTGGTTCCAAGGGAAGGTCTTGGTGCCGCCGCCGAACTGGTCGCTGCCATCGGCGCACAGTGTGTGCCACCATGCCATTGCGAAGCGCAGCCACTCTTTCATTGGCTTGCCCATGATTACTTTCTCGGCATCATAGTAGTGGAATGCCATTGGATTCTTCGAGTCCTTACCCTCGAACTTGATTTTTCCGATTTGTGGAAAATACTCTTTTGCCATTTTTTT
>CAJONT010000063.1 GCA_905235975.1 uncultured Prevotella sp. | reverse complement strand
TTGGATTCTTTTTGGAGTTGATTCATAGATTTATAGTTGTGTTTTCTTACGCTGTCACAATATTACTGTATGCCGTCGGCCTGAAGACACTTGGCCGCATATTCGCCCATTACCCTGTAGCCCTCGGCATTGGGATGCAGGCCGTCGTCATGCCAGCCTTCACGTATCCGCTCCGGGTCGGCCTCATCGCGGATGAGGGCATCAAAGTCAATCACGCCGTCGAAGGCGCCCGAGGTGCGTATCCATTCGTTTACGTCGCGGCGGGCTGCTTCATGGTAGAAGCTGTACCACCCGTTGCCCTTGAACGGGGTGATGGTGGCACCATACACCCGTATGCCGCGGTCATGCAGTTGGCCGATGAAGCTGCGGTAGGCTTCTTTCAAACGTTGCGCCACCTGTTCGCTGTCGCCCTTGCTTCCCCCTATGTCGTTTGTGCCTTGGAAGATAATGACCGCGGTGACACCCTGCTGACCGAGGATGTCGCGACTGAAACGCTGCAGTGCCGGCTCACTGAGTCCGCCCTGCAGCACACAGTTGCCGCCGATACCTAAGTTGAGCACACCTACCTTTCCCACGAAGGCTGCCGCCATTTGGTCGGGCCAGCGGTTCTGCTTATTGGTGGTGCTGCCACGGCCGTCGGTGATGGAATTTCCCAATATCGCCACACACGATTGGGAGGCAGCGGGCACCTCAAGTGCGGCAATGTTGTACCAGTGGTCTACACGTTCGGCAGCCACGAAGCGGGCTCCGGGTTTCACGGCTCCGGGTGCGAGGAAGGAGGTGGTACGACTGCCACGGTGCGAGGTGGCATGCACGGGAGTGGCACCATACTGAATGGTGATGGCGAGGCGCTGCAGCGGCTTGAGGTCATAGCTGCACACGTCACTCTCCACGGCTTGCCGCGGAGCGATGGTGACGTTCTTCTTACCCCCGAAGGAGAGATAACGCACCGACTTCGTACGTATGTCACAACTGTCGAGGGCATCAGCCACATAGACAGCCTTGATTTTCACCGACTCGTCGCTGAACTCATTGGAGAGCCGCAGACGGAAACGGTCGGCACCCAGCGACACCTGGATTACCTCTCGCAAGGTGCGCCCTGTGAGCGGTGCTGCGGGCATGTCGCCCTCACCTGTAAATTCAGCAGCGGCAGCCCATGACCCTACCCATTGCACGGTCTGCGCAAAGGCACAATCGCTGCAAAACGACAGGCATGCTGCCACGACAACACGAGAGAAACAACTGACATAAGCATTCATAAGTGCAAAAATAGCAAAGGTTTCTGACAAAAACAAATGAAAATGTTACCAGAATATTTGAATTTATATCATCATGCGGCTGTCGCTCGGAAAAGGACATCTCAGAATTTGCGGTATGGCATGTTTTTGCTATTTTTGCAACAAACAACAAGAAACTACTTTGCATTCATTGCAAGAAAACCACCCAAACATCCGCACCATGAAGAGAACAGCCCTCCTACTCCTGACCTGCCTTGTGCAGGCAACACTCCATGCAGAAGACGGACACGACCTGTGGCTGCGCTTCCCCGCCGCCGGTAATGTCAGCGTGTCGTGCCAGACCTCTGTACAAGGTCAGCCGCAAACCGGTGAGACAGCCACCATAGAAATCGCTGCCGATGAACTGCGCCAGCACCTGCAAGGCCGGGAGGCAACACTGCGACTGCTGCCCGGCGGCAAGACCGACGGCAGTTTCGACATCAGCAGCGACGGCGAGGGACACTTCACCCTGCAATCAGGTTCTGCCGTGGGACTGCTCTACGGAGCCTACCACCTGCTCAGACAACAGCAGACCGGTGGAACGCTCACAGCGCACGAAGTGCCCTTCTTTCCCCTGCGCCTGCTGAACCACTGGGACAATCCCGACGGGTCGGTGGAACGCGGCTATGCCGGCAAGAGCATCTGGAGATGGGAAGAGATAGATACCCTGGGCACCATGAGCGAGTGGATGGAACACCACTTACGGCAGTATGCCCGCGCCAATGCTTCGATAGGCATCAACGGCACCGTGCTGAACAATGTGAATGCCAAGCCTGAGATGCTCACGCGCGCCTATATTAAAAAGGTGGCGGTAATAGCACACCGTCTGCGCCCCTACGGCATAAAGGTGTATCTCTCCATCAACTTCGCTTCGCCCATGGCACTTGGTTACACCACCACTGCCGACCCGCTGAATGAAGACGTGAGACAATGGTGGACTGACAAGGTGAAGGAAATCTACAGTCTCATACCCGACTTCGGCGGACTGTTAGTGAAAGCCAATTCTGAGGGGCAGCCCGGTCCCGGCGACTACCACCGCACCCATGCCGACGGAGCCAATATGCTGGCTGACGCCCTGCAACCTTACGGCGGCATTGTCATGTGGCGTTCCTTCGTCTATGGCGCCAACCACAAAGGCGAAGACCGCGTAAAGCAAGCCGTGAGCGAGTTCAAACCCATGGACGGTCTGTTCCGTGACAACGTGATACTGCAGTCAAAGAACGGTCCCCTCGATTTCCAACCACGAGAACCCTATGCTCCGATATTCGACCAAATCAAGCAGACCACGCAGATGGCGGAACTGCAAATCACACAGGAATACCTGGGTCAGAGCCGCCATCTGGTGTACTTGGCTCCCATGTGGAAAGAGTTCTTCGGCTTCGTGAGCCCAAGTATGCTGAAAGGCATTGCCGGCGTGGCCAATATCGGCGACGATGCCAACTGGTGCGGGCATCCCTTCTCGCAGGCCAACTGGTATGCCTTCGGACGCCTGGCCTGGAATCCAGCCCTCGGTTCCGACGAGATAGCGGAGGAATGGCTGAAGCAGACCTTCAGCACCGACGAACACTTCGTAACCGCCATAACACGCGTAATGGGCACAAGCCGCGAAGCCTGCGTGGATTATATGATGCCGTTAGGCCTGCACCACATCTTCCGTTTCGACCACCACTACGGCCCGGAACCTGACGGTTTCAAGGCGGAATACCCCATTGAGTGGTGCCCCGTCTACTACCACAAGGGCGACGCCCAAGGCATCGGTTTCGACCGTACCAGTGCCACGGGCAGTGATGCTACAGCACAATACCGGCAACCCTACCGCGGACTGTACGACCAAGTGCGCACCTGCCCCGAGGAATACCTGCTATGGTTCCACCACGTGCCCTGGACCTATAAGATGAAAAACGGCAAGACGCTGTGGAAAAACCTGCGCATACACTACCGGCAGGGAGTGAACGAGGTGAAGGGCTACAGCAAGACATGGAAGAAAATGCGCCGTTACGTAGACGAAGACCGCTGGCAGCATGTGGACAGGCTGCTTCAGGAACAGTACGAAAATGCCAGCGAGTGGCGCGATGTATGCATCGGCTACTTCGGCCACCTCCGCTACCGAAGGTAGGGCACACAATTCCGTATCGTCACGGGGAGCGTGATAACCTCGGCTCCTGAAGCCGTCACCCTTATTTGCACGGCACATGCCTGGGTGTTGAGTGGCTTCTGCTGGTCGAAGATAAAATTGCCAATGCTGTAATAGATACTGCGACCTTGGTACTGTTCAATGGTCTGCAGGGTGTGGGTATGGTGACCGATGAGCACATCGGCACCTGCATCGATAAGTCGCCGCGCATCTCTTCGCTGCGACAGAATCGGGCGCAGGGTATGCTCACCGCCCCAGTGGGGCGACACGATGATGTACGCCTCGGGGCATGCCTGCCGCAGACGTGACACCCGCGCCACAAGGCTGTCCATACTCTCGTTGCTCACACTGGGACGCTGGGGCAGGTACGCAAAATTCTCCAATGCCAGCTGCAGCGATGCAAGAAGATAGACGGGGCGAGGATGTG
>CAJONT010000062.1 GCA_905235975.1 uncultured Prevotella sp. | reverse complement strand
TTGCACCGAATAAAAGCAAAAAGCGACCGAAACGAAATTGATGGAACACTGCCTTCAAAATTTTCAGAATTAATAGAACACACCTTATTATAAAAAACATACTGAAAACAGGGGATGGGCTATTTTGTGGCTCATCCCTTTGTCATTAGATGGAGTGAGGCACGGTTTTTGCTTGATAAAGAAAAAACAAATTCTTAGAAATATGACATTCCAGATTATCATGGGGCCCATAGTGGGTGGCGTAATCGGTTATTTCACCAACTGGCTGGCCATTAAGATGTTGTTCCGACCGCATAAGGCCAAGTATATATTGGGCATGCACGTACCCTTCACCCCTGGTATCATTCCCAAAGAGAAGCAGCGCATCGCCGAATCGGTGGGTAAAGCCATCAGCGAGAATCTCATGAACGAGGAAGTGCTGCAGCGCACACTCCTCTCCGACGAAATCGTGGAACGTATCGACGGCTCCATACAGCGTTTCTTCACCGGAATGCAGCAGAGCGACGACACGCTGAGGCAGTTCTTGGGCCGCTATCTCTCTGAGGCTGACATCGACCAAATGGCTGGCTCGGTGAAGGCCGACATCGTCTCGCAGGTTAGCACGCACCTGCTCACGGCTCATCTCGGCAATGAGATTGCCCATGTGGCGGTGGGCCATGTGTTGGAAAAAATGAAACTTTCCGAAAACTTGGTCGTGGATGATGTGAAAATCAACGAGCAGTCGGGTGTGGGCGACTTCTTCAAGAAGGGGATTGACATGCTCTTTAGCAGACAAACCAAAAAGGTGTTCGCCGACATCGTGAGTGCTCTTGCTACCCCCGTCGAGCAACTGCTTGCCAAGAATATCGACGAAATGATGGAGAGCAGGGCGCCCGAGATGACGGCGCATCTCATCGACAAACAGACGGATCTCTTGCTCGACAGGAAGATGTCCGACCTCCTCAACGGCAAGGAGGAACAGCTCGACCGGCTTAGAACCTCTCTCCTTCAGCTCTACCGTGAGATGGTGACGAAGCGCCTGCCCCGCATGTTGGAAACACTCAACATCAGCAGGATGATAGCCAACCGCATCGATGAAATGGATATGAATGAGGCGGAACACATCATCCTCGATGTAATGGACAAAGAATTGAAATGGCTCGTCTGGCTCGGCGCCCTCTTGGGCTTCTGCATCGGTTTCGCCAACGCCCTCGTTCTCGTGTGACGAATTAAGGTGGGGTCTATTCATTATATCGAGACGTCACATTGTGGCGTCTCTACTGAAAAATAAACGAATTTATTTTGCTCTGCTCTCGATTTTTCGTGTCTTTCCTCTAAAGAAAAGTGAAAATCTTTATCAGACTGGCTTGTAATTAGGGCTTTTTATGTAAATTTGCAGACCACTATATAAACGATTAGAAGATGAAGAAGATAGGTTTTTACACAATATGTGCGATAGTGTTAGCACTTGCATTACAGGGATGCAAACAAAAGAGTTCGTCTGACAAGGGTGATACGATACGTGTTACAGCCTATGACGACGGGCCGTTAGCTTCTTTTTCTCTCCCTGACCTCCGCATGATGGCACCTATAGAAGTGGAGCCCGCCGACCCCGATGACAGCCTCGCCGTGCAACCGATGCTCGTGGTGGCCAATATCGGCCATTTCGCTTCTGTAGAAGAGTTGCGCAATAGCTATTTCTATGGTCAGTTGTGCTCTATCTATCCCGACCTGGAAGACCTGAACCGTGTCACGGTGGATACGGGAGTGGGCGACCTCTGGCTCTTCAAACCGATAACGGGTGCTGCTTCCATGACCATCAGCGAGTATAATATGCAGATGTTCCTTAAAAAGGAGAAAGAAGACGACGGAAAAGTGTATATGCGCACCAAAATGCCTCGCCCTTTGCTCGTCAAGGCATCCATGGACGATCCTGGTTCTATCATCGTGGATATGACCGACAGCCTGGGACGTCACCTGCACTGGATTCCCTCGCAGTTGCCCGCAAGCAACATACTTCGCACTACGGTGGGGGTAGAGACAATCTCCTATAACCCCATTGATGAATTTGTGGAGTTTGGGGCCGACTATATCGCACAAGTGAACGAGGATGTGGTCTCGCTGAGGTTCTATGCCGACAGGCAGGTGCGCCTTGACAACCGACTGATGCGCTATGTGGCTTTCGACACAGCCGACAAGAAAAAATGCCTCTTTATCAAAGGCTTGGATTTTGAGGCTTTGTTCCAGTTGGGCGGCGAAAAGTCCGACCTGAGCTCTTTCACCCTTCTTGGCAGAAAGGGTTACGATTTCGGCGTGGGAACCAACAAAACCATTACTTTCAAAAAACAGTAGCATCCGCACGCTCCCGCTGATCTATGCACTATCTGGGTGAGATTATTTCGCTGGGCGTGGCTTGCTCGTGGACGGTGGCCGCTTTGGCAAGTGAAGTGGCCAGCAAACGACTGGGCATCTTCGTCATGAACGTATGGCGAATGGCGCTGGCACTCCTGTTCTCTGCCATTCTTATAGGCTGTTTTACCGGCTATCCTTATCCGGCCTTTGCGGGTTGGGACACCTGGACATGGCTGCTCGCCAGTGGGGTGGTGGGCTATTTCTTAGGCGACTGGTGCCTCTTCAACTGCTATCTCACTATTGGAGCACAATACGGCCAACTCCTCATGACGCTTGCCCCTGCATTTACGGCGCTCTGCGCATGGTGTATGATAGGGCAGACGCTCTCACTGAGAAGCCTGCTCGCAATGGCCGTCACCCTGACGGGTATTGCCGTGTCGGTGTTGGGACGCGACGCACAGCACCATATCGGAGTGCAGTTGCCGCTAAAAGGAGTGTGCTTCGGTGTGGGTGCCGCGCTCGGACAGGGGGTGGGGCTGGTGCTCAGCAAGATAGGTCTCGACTGCTACGAGACGCAGGTGCCCGCTGATATGCTGGAGGGAATGAGGCCGTTCCTACCTTTCGGAAGCAATCTCATCAGATGTGCGGCAGGACTGGCCTGTTATTCGCTCTGGCTCTATTGTATGAATCTGCGCCGCCCTGTGGAGGAGAGGCAGACCATGAGGGGAAGTCTCTCAAATAAAAAAGGACTCATCGCCATGTTGCTCACGGTCTTCAGCGGTCCCTTCATCGGCGTGGGATTTTCGCTCATGGCGGTGCAATACACAGCGGCTGGCATCGCATCCACACTCATGGCCACTACACCCATACTCATCCTCCTGCCCTCACGGTGGCTCTTCCACCAACGCATCACATGGCGAAATGTGCTGGGTGCTGTCATCTCCGTAGTTGGCGTTTCTCTCTTTTTCTTATAGGTGATTTGTGTCTTGTTCTTTGGATTTTGACGATTGCTACAAACACAAAAGTTTCTGTTACATTTTTTCTTGCATGCTTAGGCGCTTTTCGCTAACTTTGTGAAGCCATGCTTAGGCAAGTGCGTCTGATTGTGACATTTACTAACCAAATTATTTGCAATAACATGAAAATCTCATCGAAACCGGCAGTTTGTTTACTGCTCATGCTTATGGGCGCTTCCCTGGCCTGGGGGCAGGGACTGAAAGACGCCTATCAAGACTATTTCACTATCGGTGTGGCAGTCAATAAATTCAACGTGGTGATACCCGAACAAATGGATATCATAAAAAAGGAGTTCAACAGCATCACCGCCGAGAATGACATGAAAGTGGGGATGATTCATCCCAAAGAGGGCGTGTGGAACTGGGAGACGGCCGACACCATAGCCAACTTCTGCAGGCAGAACGGCATCAAACTGCGCGGGCATAATCTGTGCTGGCACGCACAGTTTGCCGATTGGATGCTTTACGACAAAAAGGGAAATCTCGTGAAGAAGGAAGTCTTCTACCAACACCTGCGCGAACATATCCATACGGTCGTAAACCGATATAAGGACATCGTCTATGCCTGGGATGTGGTCAACGAGGCCATCGCCGACCAAGCCTTTGCCCGTCCGGGACAAACCGCCAATCCCTATAGAGAAAGTACACTATACAAGCTCTGCGGCGATGAGTTCATCGCAAAGGCGTTTGAGTTTGCACATGAGGCCGATCCCAATGCGTTGCTTTTCTACAACGATTACAACGAGTGCGACCCTGGCAAGCGCGACCGCATCTTCGACATGGTGAAAAAGATGCAAGACAATGGGGTGCCCATCCATGGCATCGGCATGCAAGGTCACTATAATATATATGGTCCCTCAGAGGAGGATATCGATGCGGCCATCACTAAATATGCGCAACTCGTGAAGCATATCCATATCACGGAACTCGACCTTCGCACCAACACCGAACAGGGTGGACAACTGCGATTCTCCCGGGGGGAGACCATCCCGCAGGCTCCCTATATCGCCACATTGCAGGAAGATCAGTACAACCGTATCTTCCGTGTCTTCAGAAAACACAAGGATGTAATCGACAATGTGACCTTCTGGAACCTCAGCGACCGTGACTCATGGCTCGGGGTGAACAATCATCCGCTCGTGTTCGATGAGCATTACAAACCCAAACGGTCCTACGACATCCTCTGCCATTTTAATCCGGAACTCGACAACTATGTGCCGAAGGAGGACTTCAAACCCAATGTGCTCAACCAACCTGGGCAGGAATACCCGC
Source organism: uncultured Prevotella sp. (assembly GCA_905235975.1). Classification (GTDB taxonomy): domain Bacteria; phylum Bacteroidota; class Bacteroidia; order Bacteroidales; family Bacteroidaceae; genus Prevotella. The sequence goes on along the minus strand of CAJONT010000062.1, from coordinate 185 downwards.
AGGTCAACTCCGAGGGCTATGCCCGCTTCCGCGTGGTGGCACCTGACGCCAAGTCGGTCATCGTGAGCCTCGGACTGGGCGGACGAGGCGGTACCGTGCTCAGAAAAGACAAAGACGGCGTGTGGACAGGTACCACCGAGGGACCCATGGACGAGGGCTTCCACTATTATCACCTCACTATCGAC
>CAJONT010000061.1 GCA_905235975.1 uncultured Prevotella sp. | reverse complement strand
GGTCAACTTCGATGCGCCGGAAGTTTCCATCACACATACCATGGGCTTCGACGGCTTCCTCGGCGGACAATATCGCTACAATTATACTGAGGCGGGCATTTACAAACGCTTCTGGATGAACAGCTGGGGTAAAATCGACTGCCATCTGAGGGCGGGCGCTGAATGGAACAAAGTGCCTTTCCCCTTGCTTATCATGCCTCCTTCCAATCTCTCCTATATCGTCGAGGAGGGTACATTCACCATGATGAAAAATATGGAGTTCCTGAACGACAGGTTTGCCTCGACCGATATCTCATGGGACTTGAACGGCAAGATACTGAACCGTATTCCGCTCATCAAGAAACTTAAATGGAGAGAGATAATCGGCGTGAAGGGCTTGATGGGCAAACTCACCGACAAGAACAATCCCTTGCTTGAGAAAAATGCCAACGACCCTGTGCTCTTCTTCCTGCCCGAAGACTCTCATGTCATGAGAAGCAACCGACCCTACTGGGAGTTTATGGCGGGTTTCCACAACATCTTTAAGTTCTTCCAGGTGGTGTATGTGCGGAGATTGAACTATACCGACATCCCCGGCACAAAGAAACATGGTGTGAGATTGGCTTTCGAAATGACATTCTAATTGCCGTCTATCTCCTATATTTGAAACTGGAGCCGCCCACAAATTCACGCATGATGCTGGTGGGCGGTATCTCTTTGTCGCTCACGGGAATGAAGTAGTGGATGAATTTCAACAGACGGTGAGCCTCCGCATATTCTGGACAATTCCTGGGCACAGAGGCCAGGATAATCTCCGCATGGGTGCGAAGCACGGCAAACTCAATGTTCAGGGCTGAGTTGAACATCGCATCGGCATTCTCCTGATAGGGGAGTATCCACTTTTCCTCCGCCTCACATACATTACGCCACTGCTTGATGGTTTCACGGGCTGTATAGGCGCCTTTGTTGTAGTCGCGGATTATGCGCCGCAACAGACGGTTGTCGTGAGTGGGTATCCAGTTGTGGTCGTCAAGGGAGATGCTCGTCAGCGCCGAAACGAATACTTTGTATTTCTTCTCGTCAGGGATGTTGGCTGTCAGCATGGGATTGAGCGCATGGATGCCTTCCATTATCAGGATGCTGTCGTTCTGCAGCTTTAGCTTCTTGCCGTTATACTCCCGCTTGCCCGTGGTGAAATTGTATTCGGGCACTTCCACACGCTCACCGTTCATCAGACGCGTCAGATGGTCTTCCAGCAGGTCGCTGTCCACCGCCTTTATGTTGTCGAAGTCGTATTGGCCGTTGGGCAGGAGCGGGGTGTCCACGCGGTTCACAAAGTAATCGTCGGTAGAGAAGGAGATGGGATGGAGACCGCAGGCCAAGAGCTGGATGGACAAACGTTTGCAGAAGGTGGTCTTGCCCGAACTCGACGGACCCGTGATGAGCACGATGCGGATGGGATTGTCGGCAGAACGGAAACGGGCATCCACTTCCTCGGCTATCTTCACGATCTTTTTCTCCTGAAGCGCTTCGCTCACTTGTATGAGTTCCGAGGCATGGCCATTCAGAATGGCTTTGTTCACATCGCCGGCATTAGAGAGACGCATGATGATGTCCCAGCGCACTTTCTCGGCAAACATGCTGAAGGTGCGGGGCTGTTCTCTCTTCTCCGACAGTATCAGCGGATTCTTTTTGTCGGGCACGCGCAGCAGCATGCCTTCGCCGTATCGTTCCAGTCCCCATACACCTATATAACCGGCCGATGGCACCAACGGACCGTAATAATAGTCTACCGTGTCGCCGAGCATATAATAGTCGGTGTATATCTGACCGCTGGTCTCTATGAGCTTCACCTTGTCGGAAAAACCTCGTTCCGAGAACACACGCACGGTTTCCTCGGTGGTGACTTCAAAACGCCTGAAGGGCATGTCGAGATTCACAATCTCTTCCATACGGCTCTTGATACGTGCGATGTCTTCATCGGTCGGACCTTCGTTGTTGCGCTTTTTCATGTTGCAGTAATAGCCGCCCGAGAGAGGATGTTCTACAAACAGTTTCGAATTGGGGAAAATGTCGCAGACGGCCTTGTAGAGCACGAAGCACAGCGAACGTACATACACGCGATGGCCGGAACCTTCGCGGGCATCGAGAAACTCTACGTCACGGTTTTGAAAAAGTCTGAATTTCAGACCTTGCGAAGTGTTGTTCACCTTTGCCGACACCACAGGATAGGGTAGTTGTATCTCATCGGCGAACTCTTGGTACACGTCAAGAAGGGAACTGCCTTCAGGGAAACTCTTCGACTTATTTGTGTTTTTGCAGCGTATCTGTAGCATAACGGGTAGGTTTTGTTTCTCATTTCGGTGTCACGGGGCGCTACACCTTTCGACGCTACAAATTTAATAAATTCTTCCGTTTCTCCACACCTTCTTGCACTGTATTTTGGGGAATGTTGTTTTATCCTGCCTTTTTGTAACTATTCGATTATCCAATTCTATCCATAGATAGTATTCTTCATATCGCTAACAGATGACAATCCTGTATAAGGGCACGAACATTCTGATTCGTCGAATCCTTACGATTCATTTTCCCTGCAAACGTCTGATTGTCAGCAAACTATCACTAAATAGTTGCCCAAAAGTTTGGTAATATCAGATATTTTTCGTACCTTTGTACCAATGAATCAGAATGTTACGGACATATCAGAAGCACTGCTGGTCATGATTAATGAGATGCGGTTGATGCGCGAGACGATTGCCTCGCAGCATGCCGAGATATGCCAGTTGAACCGCAACATTGGCAGACTCAATGTCGATCTTCGCAAGCGTGACATGCAGATAGAGGAACTGAAAGCCAAGCTTGCCAAATATGAGGCTCCAGATAAGAACTCCGGCAACAGCAGCACCCCTCTCGCTAAGGAGAACATGAAGGCTGATGCCGTCAGCCGTACCAAAACCCAGCGCAAACCAAAGGGCAGGAAGCCAGGCGGACAGAAGGGGAACGCATGAAGCACCCAGAAGATGGCATAGGCACCTGACGAAAAGGAAGACGTGCTGGCCAACTACTGC
>CAJONT010000060.1 GCA_905235975.1 uncultured Prevotella sp. | reverse complement strand
GCCGGACGCAGCGACATCGAAATCGTACCCTTGGCAAAGAAATATCCGCAGGGTGGTGAAAAACAACTTGTCGATGCGGTTATCAACCGTCAGGTGCCGGCACCACCTGCCATCCCTGTGAATGTGGGTGCCATCGTGCAGAACGTGGGTACCGCCTACGCTGTCTACGAGGCTGTGATGAAGAACAAGCCGCTCTTTGAGCGCTATACCACCGTGACCGGCAAACAAGTGTCGAAACCCGGCAATTTCATCGTGCGTATGGGCACGCCCATGAAAGACCTCGTGGAGGCCTGCGGCGGCCTGCCCGAAGGCGACAACAAGGTGTTGGCAGGCGGTCCGATGATGGGAAAAGCCATCACCTCGCTCGATGTGCCTGTCTGCAAGGGTACCAACTGTGTGACAGTACTCTCCGGCCAGGATGCGCACCGCAAGGCACCGCAGCCCTGCATTCGCTGTGCCAAATGTGTGAGTGTGTGTCCGATGGGCCTTGAGCCTTATCTCTTGTCAACCGTTTCCTCCATGAAAAACTGGGAACGTGCCGAGGCCGAAGACATCACCTCCTGCATAGAGTGCGGATCGTGTATGTTTACCTGTCCTGCCCACAGGCCTCTTCTCGACAATATCCGTCAGGGCAAGTCTACCGTAATGGGTATCATTAGAGCCCGTAATGCCAAGAAATAAAGAAAAATCATTATGTCTAAATTCATAGTATCATTATCTCCTCATGCGCACGGCACCGATTCTGTCGAACGCAACATGTATGGAGTGATTATTGCTTTGGTGCCCGCCCTGTTGGTGTCGTTCCTCTACTTCGGTGTTGGTTCGGCTATCATTTGTGCGGTCAGCGTGGCTGCCTGTATATTCTTTGAATGGGCCATCACAAAATATTTGCTCCACAAGCAACCTACCGTCACCGACGGCTCTGCCATCCTCACCGGTCTGCTGCTTGGCTTTAACCTTCCTTCCAACCTGCCGATCTGGATTGTCATCATTGGTGCACTCGTGGCCATCGGCATCGGCAAGATGTCGTTCGGCGGCCTTGGATGCAATCCCTTCAACCCCGCTTTGGTGGGACGCTGTTTCCTGTTGGTGTCGTTCCCGGCACAGATGACCACCTGGCCCCTGGTAGGCCAGCTCACCTCGTATGCCGACGCCACGACAGGTGCCACACCGCTCAGTCTCATGAAAACGGCCATCAAAACAGGTGATGCCTCTGTGCTCGACGAACTGCCCAGTTCGCTGAACCTTCTCTTGGGTAATGTGCCCGACGGTGCCGGTACGATTGGTGAGGTATGTGCCCTTGCCTTGATTATCGGTCTCCTCTATATGTTGTGGAAACGCATCATCACCTGGCACATCCCGGTCAGCATCATCGCCACCGTCTTCGTGTGTTGCGGTCTGCTTCACCTGGCCAATCCTATCTATGCCAATCCGCTCGCAGAGATATTGAGTGGCGGTCTGATGCTTGGTGCCATCTTCATGGCCACCGATTATGTGACATCACCGATGACGGCGAAGGGACAGATTATCTATGGTGTCTGTATCGGTCTCCTCACGGTGGTCATCCGCAACTGGGGCTCTTATCCCGAGGGTATGTCTTTCGCCATTCTCATCATGAATGCCTTTACCCCGCTTATCAACACTTATGTGAAACCCAAACGTTTTGGGGAGGTTCCTGAAAAGAAATAAGGAGGAAAGTTATGAAGAAAATAGAATCATCACTTCTCAATATGGTACTCGTGCTCACGGGCGTGGCTGTCATCATGGGTGGCATCCTGGCCTATGTGAACCATCTCACGAGCGGACCGATCAATGAACAGAAAGAAAAAGCATTAGCCGACGGCATCAAGTCGGTCATGGTATGCGAAGACCTGACCGTGGCGAAAACGGATACCGTGAAGCAGAACGACCCCAAGGGCAAGGAACTGACTTATGTGATTTATCAGGCTACCGACAAAGACGGCAAAGACCTTGGTGCTGCCGTGGAGAGTACGACAAGTGGCTTCGGAGGCGACCTCCGCGTGCTCGTTGGCTTCGACCCTGTCGGCAACATCTTAGGCTACACCCTGCTTGAGCATGCCGAGACACCGGGTCTTGGCGCCAAGGCCGATAAGTGGTTCCAGAAGGGTGAAAAGGGCGACATCATTGGCAAGAACCCCGACACCGACAAACTTGCTGTGACGAAGGGTGGTGAAGGTGACATCGACGCCATTACCGCTTCTACCATTACAAGCCGTGCCTTCCTGTTGGCAGTGAACAATGCCTTCAAGGCATACAAGGCCACTCCGGTGGAATAATATTCAATCATTATCTTGCAAAAAACAGTTATGAGTTTCATAGATATCATAAAAAACGGCATCGTAAAGGAGAACCCAACGTTTGTCCTGATGCTGGGTATGTGTCCCACATTGGCCACTACTACCTCGGCCATTAACGGTATGTCGATGGGACTGGCCACGATGGCGGTGCTTATCTGCACCAATGTCGTTATCTCCCTGCTGAAGAATGTGACCCCCGACAAGGTGCGCATCCCCGTTTTCATCGTGGTTATCGCCGCATTCGTTACCGTACTTCAGTTGTGCATCAAGGCTTTCTTGCCTAATATAGACAAGGCCTTAGGACTCTTCATCCCGCTTATTGTGGTGAACTGCATCATCCTGGGCCGTGCAGAAGCCTTCGCATGCAAGAACTCACCGGTGGCCAGCCTCTTCGACGGCATCGGTATCGGCTTGGGCTTCACCCTCGCTCTCACGCTCTTAGGCATCGTGCGCGAATTCTTCGGCGCCGGCTCCTTCTTCGGTTGCCCTCTCCTGCCTGAGACCTACAATGTGCTGCTCTTTGTGTTGCCTCCGGGTGCTTTCATCACCCTGGGCTATCTGATTGCTATCGTCAATAATTTAAGGAAAGGATAATTATGGAATACCTGTTGATTTTTATCTCTGCTATATTTGTCAATAACATCGTGCTGTCACAGTTCCTCGGCATCTGCCCGTTCCTCGGCGTGTCGAAGAAGGTAGACACCGCAATGGGTATGAGCGGAGCCGTGGCATTTGTGATGACACTGGCCACCGTGGTCACTTTCCTCGTACAGAAATTTGTCCTCGACCCCTTCGGGTTGCAATATCTTCAGACACTGGCCTTTATCCTTGTCATCGCTGCCTTGGTACAGATGGTGGAAATCGTGCTTAAGAAGGTGTCACCCAGCCTGTATCAGGCATTGGGTATCTTCCTGCCGCTCATCACGACCAACTGCGCGGTGCTCGGTGTGGCCATCTTGGTGATACAGAAAGACTTCAATCTGCTCCAGTCGGTCGTTTATGCTTTCTCCACCGCCATTGGCTTTGCCTTGGCACTGGTGGTGTTCGCCGGACTGCGTGAGCAGCTCTCGCTGGTGAAGGTGCCCAAGGGAATGAACGGTATGGCCATCGTGCTTGTCACGGCTGGCCTGCTGAGTCTCGCCTTTATGGGATTCTCCGGAGTGGATGGTGGTCTGAGGACGCTGTTCGGCCTTGATTAATTCACAATAATATGAAACAGACAATCTTAGTTACAGGTGGAACCGGTTTCATCGGTTCGCATACTACGGTAGAACTGCAGGAGGCAGGCTACAATGTAGTGATTATTGACAATCTCTCCAATTCAAAAGTGGAGGTAGTAGATGGTATTGAAAAAATTACCGGCATACGGCCTGCTTTTGAACAAGTGGACTGCTGCGATTTTGCTGCCCTTGAGGCTGTGTTTGCAAAATATCCTGATATTGAGGGTATTATACACTTTGCTGCAAGTAAGGCTGTCGGTGAGAGCGTGGAGAAGCCCCTTCTCTACTATCGCAACAACCTCAACAGTCTTATCAACCTTCTCGAGTTAATGCCCAAATATAATGTGAAGGGTATTATCTTCTCCTCAAGTTGCACAGTTTATGGTCAGCCTACGGAGGAGAATCTCCCTGTGACTGAGAAAGCGCCGATACAGAAAGCGCTGAGTCCCTACGGAAACACCAAACAGATTAACGAGGAAATCATCCAAGATTACATCCACAGTGGTGCCGACATCAAGTCTATCATCCTGCGTTACTTCAATCCCATTGGTGCACATCCCTCTGCATTGATTGGCGAATTGCCCAATGGCGTGCCCATGAATCTTATTCCCTTTGTTACCCAAACGGCTATCGGCATCCGTAAGGAGCTGAAAATCTTCGGCAACGACTACCAGACACCCGATGGCACCTGCATCCGCGACTACATCTATGTGGTAGACCTTGCCAAGGCCCATGTGGCAGCCATGGCACGCGTGCTCGACCAGGATACGGATAGGGTAGAGGTGTTTAACATCGGTACCGGCCGCGGTCTTAGCACCCTTGAGGTGGTTGAGGGCTTTGAGAAGGCTACTGGTGTGAAAGTAAACTGGAACTATGCTCCCCGCCGTGAGGGTGACATAGAGAAGGTGTGGGGCAATGTAGACAAGGCCAACAAAGTGTTGGGCTGGAAAGCAGACACCCCCGTTGAGGATGTGCTCGCTTCTGCATGGAAATGGCAGAAGAAACTCCGCGAAGACGGCATCATGTAACGACGAACCACATCGTTATC
>CAJONT010000059.1 GCA_905235975.1 uncultured Prevotella sp. | reverse complement strand
TTTGTGAATTCTCACGAAGGTACTTCATCTCGGCATAAAAAATGAACAAGTTCATTTTGTTCTGCTCTCGATTTTATGTACCTTTGTCACCAAAAGTTTGGAAATGGACGAAAGAGAAAGAATACAGCAGCTGCGAAAAGAGCTCAACGAGCACAACCACCGCTATTATATACTCAATGAGCCCAGCATCTCCGACCAGGAGTTTGATGCGCTCATGCACGAACTGCAACAGTTGGAGGCTCTCCATCCCGAGATGGACGACCCCAATTCACCCTCGCGCCGCGTGGGAAGCGACCTGAACCAGGAGTTCGCCCACGTCACGCACAAGTATCCCATGCTCTCGCTCGCCAACACCTACAATCCCGGCGAGGTGGAGGAATGGTTCCACAGCGTGGAACGACTCCTCGGCGGGGAGTCCTTCGAGGTGTGCTGCGAAATGAAATACGACGGCCTCTCCATCTCGCTCACCTACATCGACGGACAACTGGTGAGGGGCGTGACGAGGGGCGACGGCACACAGGGCGATGACGTGACGGGCAACGTGCGCACCATACGCACCATCCCGCTTGTGCTACACACACCGCCGCCCGCCGACCTCTTCTCTTTCGTGCCGCCCATACCCCGTGAGTTTGAAATACGCGGCGAGGTGCTCATGCCCTACAAGGTGTTCGATGCCCTCAACGCCGAACGCGACGCGGCAGGCGAACCGCTCTTCGCCAATCCGCGCAATGCCGCCAGCGGCACGCTGAAGAGCCAGAAATCGGAAATGGTGGCCAAGAGGCGCCTCGATGCCTACCTCTATTTCCTGCTCGGCGAGCAGCTGCCTTCCGACAGCCATTACGACAACCTGTGCACCGCCCGCAGCTGGGGCTTCAAAGTGGGCGAGGGGATGCGCAAGGTGAAAACCCTTGATGAGGTGCTCGATTTCATCCGTTACTGGGACACGGAACGCAAGAACCTGCCCGTGGCCACCGACGGCGTGGTGCTGAAGGTGGACTCGCTGAGTCAGCAGCGCCGACTGGGCTCCACGGCGAAAAGTCCCAGATGGGCCATCGCCTATAAATTCAAGGCGGAGCGCGAATGCACACGCTTAGACTCGGTGTCCTTCCAGGTAGGCCGCACCGGCGCAGTCACCCCGGTGGCCAATATGCAGCCCGTGCAGTTGGCCGGCACCACCGTGCGCCGCGCCACGCTCAACAATGAAGACTTCATCCGTGAGCTCGACCTCCACATCGGCGACTATGTGTATGTGGAGAAGGGAGGTGAAATCATACCCAAGATAGTGGGGGTAGACGTTGAGCACCGTCCGCAGGGGCTCGCACCGGTCACCTTTGTCAAAGTGTGCCCGGAGTGCGGCACGCCGCTCGTGAGGGTGCCGGGGGAGGCTGCCCACTACTGTCCGAACGATGCGGGCTGCCCGCCGCAGATAAAGGGGCGCATAGAGCATTTCATCGCACGCAAAGCCATGAACATCGAGTCGCTCGGGCCGGAGACAGTGGACGACTACTACCGGCAGGGGCTCATCCACAATATTGCCGACCTGTACCGCATCCAGGTGCAGGACATCAACGGCGACGGCTCGCGCGACAAGTCGGCACGGAAAATCGTGAAGAGCATCGCCGATTCTGTGCAGGTGCCTTTCGAGAGGGTGGTCTTCGCACTCGGCATCCGCTTCGTGGGCGAGACATCCGCCAAACTGCTGGCACGCCACTTCAAGAGCATGGATGCACTCGCCGCCGCCACCGTCGACGACCTGCAGCAGGTGGAGGGCGTGGGCGAGGTCATCGCGAAGAGCGTGGTCGACTACTTCGCCAACCCCGTGAACCGCGAGATAGTGGAGCGGCTGCGCGCCTACGGACTGCAGATGCAGGTGAAGGAGACCGCGCCCGCCGACGGAAGCGGTGCACTGAACGGACTGAGCATCGTGATAAGCGGGGTGTTTGCCCACCACAGCCGCGACGAGTACAAGCAGATCATCGAGCAGCAGGGCGGCAAGAATGTGGGCTCTATCAGCGGCAAGACTTCCTTCATCCTCGCCGGCGACAACATGGGGCCTTCGAAATTAGAGAAAGCAAAGAAACTGGGTGTGCGTATCGTGAACGAAGAGGAATTCCTCGACATGATAGGCGAATGATAAAAGGGGAAAAATGAAAGTCATTGTATCTCAAGAGATAGAACAGGTGTGCCCGGATTTCGTGGGCGCTTGTGTAGAAGCCGAGGTGGTGAACACGCCTTACTGCGAACCGCTTTGGCAGGAAATCAATGCGATGGGGGCTCATTTCCGTGAGACGCTCACCACAGAGTCGCTGAAGCAGATTCCTTCGATTGAGGCCACTCGCAAGGTGTACAGGGCCTGCGGTAAGGATCCTTCCCGCTACCGCCCGGCCAGCGAGGCACTCATCCGCCGTATGCTGCAGGGCAAAGAGCTCTATCAGCGCGACACCTTGGTTGACCTCATCAACCTGGCGAGCATCGCCTACGGGTACAGCATCGGCGGCTTCGATGCCGACAAGTTCGTGGGCGATACGCTCACCCTTGGGGTGGGGCGCCACGATGAGCCTTATGAGGGCATCGGCCGCGGCATGATCAACATCGAGGGGTTGCCCGTCTACCGCGATGCGGCGGGCGGTGTGGGGACGCCCACCAGCGACCATGAACGCACCAAGATGCAACTGAGCACCACGCATCTGCTGGTGCTCATCAATGGGTATGACGGTTGTGAGGAGCGCGTCAGCGCCAATGCCGAGTTTATTCAGGGCCTCTTGCGCCGATACGCCGAGAGCGACGGAGGTTCTTATTTCCTCTATCGGTGAAATTCTACAGCAGTTCCAGCAGTTTGCGGTCGGCCTCGGTCCAGTTCAGGTCGGCAAGTTCTTCTTTGCTGAGCCAACGGCTGTCGAGGTGCTCTAACAGCTTGAACTCACCTTCGCCAGGCTTGCAGGTGTAGGCGGTGAGGGTGATGGTGAAGTCGGGATATTCGTGCTCTACACTGCCGATGCAGTCGCCCACCTCGATGTGCCAGTCCATCTCTTCTTCGATTTCGCGCACCAGTGTGTGCCGCGGGTCCTCTCCCTCTTCTATCTTGCCGCCGGGAAACTCCCAGTGCTCGGTGATATAGGGGAGACGGCTGCGGGTGCGCTGCATGCAGAGGTACTTGCCGGTGCCGTCAATTATCACGGCGGCAGCCACGTTCAGGTGTTTTTTGTCGTTCATAGTCTTGGGATTTTCAGGTATTTTCTTTGTCGTGCTGCGGACCGGCAGACAGCTTCAGTCGCCGCCATACGAAATTGGGTACGCAGCGCCATGCGGCAGTGATGACGCGCCAGCGCCAGTCGATTACGCGTATATGCTTCTTGTGTTCCAGCGCCCATACCATCTCACGCGCCACGCGCTCTTTCTTCAGCAAGAGGGGGTAGCCGGCGCCGCCGTCCAGGAGGTCGGTGTCTACAAAGCCGGGGCGGAGGTCGGTGAAGGTAATGGAGAGGCCACGGCTGCGCGCCTGCTGCTCCAGGGCCTGGATGTAGGTGTTCTGGAATGCTTTGGTGGCAGAGTAGGAAGGGGCAGGGCCGAGGCCTTTCGTGCCTGCGATGCTGCTTATCACGGCGATGTGGCCGCCGCCGTGCACCGCCATGTAGCGGTAGGCGGCACCTATCATGCGCGTGAAGCCCATGCCGTTGGTGCCCACGGTGGCCATCTCGATGTCGGAAGTGAGTGTGGGGTTCTGCTTGCCGATGCCCGAGGCGTGGAAATAAAGGTCCATGCCGCCCGTCTTCTCTATCAGGGCAAGCAAATGCGCCTCGGCATCATCGCAGGTGATGTCGAGACGCTCAGTTTCTATCTGTCCGGGGTAGTGTGAGGCCAACTCCTCCAAACGGTCGGCACGGCGACCGGCACAGCCTACGCGGTAGCCCTTGGCGGCCAGCAAGAGCGCAGTCTCACGGCCCAGGCCGGAGGTGGCGCCCACCACGATGGCTCTTCTTGTCACCGGCATGGCACGGAGAGGGGATTAGTTGGCTGATTCGAACTCATGGAGGAACCTCACGTCGTTCTCAGAGAAGAGACGCAGGTCGTTGACGAGGTATTTCAGGTTGGTGATGCGTTCCACGCCCACACCGAAGGCATAACCGCTGTACACCTTGCTGTCGATGCCGCAAAGTTCCAGCACGTTGGGGTCTACCATGCCGCAGCCTAAGATTTCCACCCATCCGGTGTGCTTGCAGAAACCGCAGCCCTTGCCGCCGCAGATGTGGCAGGAGATGTCCATCTCGGCACTCGGCTCGGTGAAGGGGAAGTAGCTGGGGCGCAAACGTATCTTCGTCTCAGGGCCGAAGAGCTCCTGGGCGAAGGTGAGCATCACCTGCTTGAGGTCGGTGAACGACACGTCCTTGTCGATGTAGAGACCTTCTATCTGGTGGAAGAAGCAGTGGGCACGTGCCGTGATGGCTTCGTTGCGGTACACCCTGCCCGGGCAGATGACGCGGATGGGAGGCTGGCTCACGTCCATCACGCGGGCCTGGACCGAACTGGTGTGGCTGCGGAGGATGATGTTCTTGGCTACGTCGTCGGGATTGGTCTCCACAAAGAAGGTGTCCTGCATGTCGCGTGCAGGGTGGTCGGCGGCGAAATTCATCTTCGTAAACACGTGCAGGTCGTCTTCCACCTCCGGACCGTCGGCAAGGGTGAAGCCCATGCGCGAGAAGATGTCGATAATCTCATTGGTCACAATAGAGATGGGATGGCGTGTGCCCATCTGAATGGGGTAGGAGGTGCGGGTAAGGTCGAGGTCGGCACTTTCGTTCTCCTGTGCGGCGGTCTGCTCGCGCAAACTGTTGATGCGCTCAAGGGCAGTCTGCTTCAGCTCGTTGATTTTCACGCCCACCACCTTCTTCTGTTCGGCGGCCACATTGCGGAAATCGTTCATCAGCGCCGCGATTTCGCCTTTCTTACTCAGGTATTTCACACGCAGGGCCTCTATCTCCTCTGCATTGGAGGCTTTCAGCCCGTTCACTTCATTCAGAAGCTTCTCAATTCTGTCGAGTAGCATATTATTCATTGTTCTCTGCTTTTTTCAAGTCCTACCCTGTGCAGGGTGTTCACCGGCACCGTTCCGGTCGGTGAATTGCATGCAAAGGTAGGCATTTTTTCCGACAATAGGCCGATTTTGCTGGTGAAAATACCTATATGACCGATTTTTACGTCCTTTTGTTGAGCCAAATTAAAATAATTCGCTAATTTTGCAGGCAGTTGCAGGAGATGCGGCCTTCATTTTTTTCAATCATAACGTCATGATGAACAGAAACGCTGTCTTTCTCACCGTCGTCACACTTTTGGCGATTTGTGTGCTGGGTTGCAAGGACAAACCGGCTGAGAGTGAGGAACAGGAGCCTACTGCCGACACGCTGAGTGTGGACACCACCGTGCGCGACACAGTGACCATGGATGCCATGGACAGCCTGATTGCTGCCACACCCATGCCGAAGGCCGCCGACGGACTCTTCGACGACTTCCTCTTCAATTTCACCGCCAACAAGACACTGCAGTATGAGCGCATTCAGTTTCCGCTCAAGGTGCTGTGCGACAACGAGGAGTCGCACATCCAACAGAAAGATTGGCAGATGGAGAAATTCTTCATGAAACAGGGCTACTGCACGCTCATCTTCGACAACGAAGAGCAGATGGAGGTGATGAAAGACACCACCGTGGGCAAGGTGATTGTGGAGAAGATACACCTCGACAACAAACAGGTGGAGCAGTTCTACTTTGAGCGCGACAGCGGACAGTGGATGCTCACCGAGATACACCGCGATGCCATCTACCAGAACAGCAACGAGTCGTTCCTTTCTTTCTACCAGCATTTTGCCAACGACTCCGTGTTCCAGGTGGAAAGTCTCGACGAACCGGTGTCGACCACCATGCCCGACCCCGACGACGACTTCACCATGATCGACGGCGAGTTCTATCCGGAGCAGTGGGGAGATTTCAAACCGCCTATCTTGCCCACCGGTGTTATCTACAACGTCATCTATGGCCAGAAATACGAGGAGAGCACACAAAAGGTGTTCGTCATCAGGGGCATCTCTAACGGATTAGAGACAGAGATGACCTTCAAATGCAAGGATGGAAAGTGGAAGCTGATTAAGATTGTCAATTAGCCGCCGCTTCGCCTTGGATTCATTGCGGATATGAAAGACATACACAATTATAGCCTCAAACCACACAACACCTTCGGCATCGATGCGGTATGCCGCAGGTTCGTGCAGTTCGACTCCGTGCAGGAGGCTGTGCACCTGCTGCCCCAACTGTATGGCGAGGGGGCACCCCTACTCTTGATTGGCGCAGGGAGCAACCTGCTGCTCACAGGCGACTTCGCCGGCACGGTGGTGCACTCCGCGCTGCGCGGCATAGAAGCCACTCCCTGCCAAGGCGGGGTCTTGCTGCGGTGCGCCTCGGGCGAGGTGTGGGACGACGTGGTGGCGCTGTGCGT
>CAJONT010000058.1 GCA_905235975.1 uncultured Prevotella sp. | reverse complement strand
TTTCAGTCCCAGTTGCAGCAGCATGATGACCGACTTCTCGCCATGTCCCACGGGGAACCGGGAACTGTCGCTCTCATAGGCGTCGTAGGTCTCCCATCTGCCGTACTCATCCTTCCTGTATTTCTGCACCTTACGGTAGCGTGTGGTCTTGCACACATCATGCAGCAGTGCAGCAATCACCACGCTGTCTTTTCCGAGTTGCTTTTCCAGTTCCGGCCTCATGGCGAGTATCTGTTCACGCAGCATGAGCGCCATCTTGCACACATTCATTGAGTGTTCCAGCAGTCCGCCCTCGTAATTGAGGTGTTGTTTGGCCGAGGCAGGTGCCATGAAGAAGCCCGCCTTGTCAAGGTATTGTATCACGCCGTCCATTCCCTCGCGGGCCGTGGACTTCAACAAGTTAATATATTCTTCTTTCAGTGTCATAAAAATAGGTGTGTTGTTTACTGGGCAAAATAGCCCTCTTGCGAGGTACGCAGCGCAGGCAGGATTTCCAGGTATCTGAGCAGGAACTCCGCGCCCATCTGGTGGTGAGCGGGCGCGATGACCACCACCCATCCGTCGACGAATCCCGCGTTGAGCGGATAGAGGTCTTCCGGACAGCCGGCATCCAGTTCAAGGTCGCCCCGGTATTCCCACATCAAGTTTTTCAGTTCCTCTTCGCTGCACTTGAATATTTCGTCTATCTGTATGCGGTGCCCGTCTTTCTTGCTGAACGTAGCACAGTCGGCCGTTTTCCAAGTCTCCTTGTCTACATCCTTTATCCACGACTGGAAAGTCACACAGTGGGCATCCTCGTAGCTTCTTTCCACTGTCACGGAGCGTTTCCAGTGCTGTCCGCTTTGCAGGAAGGAGTCGCAGGCGCACTGCAGCAAGCGCTGTCCGTTGTCGGTGAACTGTCCCTCTATCTCGAGCGTCTCGCAAAGCCATGCCGCCACATGCTCCCTCACTTGTTTCGCCCCCTCGGTGGGAAATTCCACGGTGGCCTCGAACGAGGCCTTCCCGGCACTTCCCTTCACTTTGTATTCGCGTGTGGAGAGGAAGTCCTGTGCCGCGGTTCCCAATCCCCCAGCCACCAGCAGCACTGCCAGAAGGCAGCACTTGCACAGCGAGGTTACAAGGAGCGAAGGAGCGTTGACCTCATTTGTCGGGCTGCACATCGGTAGAGTCGTTTAGGGGTCGCCGTCCCATCATCGATGGTCCGCCGTACACCACTTTGATTTTCCCGGCTCTCGCCATACGGATGCTGTCTTCGTAGGCTTTCTGCACGCTGTCGGCTTTCATTGCCTCCTTCATGCGCTTCTCCTCCTGCAACAACCGTTGGAGCTCTGTTTTGTCGTTATGGCGCTGCTGCACTTTCTTGGATGTCTCACACCCTCCGAAGCCCAGCAATGTGAGTCCTGCCGAGGCGAGCATCAGTGAGAGCCGTGTGAATCTCTTTTTCATATACATAAATATAAGGTGTGCTCTATTAACTATGAAAATTTTGAAGGCAGTGTTCCATCGATTTCGTTTCGGTCGACATAATGAATAGAACCCACCTAATATAGCAGGATGCAAATATAAGAAAAAAAACGCAATGGTTGCAGTAAAAAGCGCTGGGATTAGAAAAAAACAGTCAATATTTTGGCATAATGCAGATGTTTGATTACCTTTGCTTGACAAACCGGGACAAAGAGCCAACCGGTCTGTCCACCCTATGCTCATCGTACGCAACAGATACCTGCCAGGCAGGCGCTATGCCGCTATCAATCTCTTCGGTGTGCTCTTCTGCCGTCATGGCACCAAGGTGACACCGTTGATGATAAACCATGAGCGCATCCATACGGCGCAGATGTTGGAGATGGGCATCCTGCCCTTCTATGTGTGGTATCTTGTGGAGTGGCTCATCAAGGTGCCCACACCCGGCAGGGCCTACAAGCGTATCTCGTTTGAGCGGGAGGCCTACAGGCATGAGCACGACCTCGGCTATCTGTCTCGCCGCCGCCACTATGCGTGGTGGCCGTTGCTGTGGGTAAGGAAAGAGAAACGACAAAAACATCAAAAGAAATAAAAGGTGGGTTCTGTTAATTATGTCGAGGCGATTTTTGCCTTTTAGTCGAGGGCAAAGTGTAAGTTTCAGAAGGCGTATAGCGGGCTATACAAGTGATGAGACTTGACACTTTGCACCGAATAAAAGCAAAAAGCGACCGGAACGAAAGGGATGGAATCTGCTTTTGAAATTTTTCATAATTAATAGAACACACCAAAAGCACTATGGAAGAGAAAGAAAAAGACATGTTGCAGTTGCCCGAGAATGCGTTCCGGGAATTGAAAGAAGGCGAGGAGTACCAACCTGTTATGTCACCCGACAAGGTGTATCCCGAGGTGAACGGATGGTCGGTCACGTGGGGTATCCTCATGGCCATGCTGTTCTCCGCCGCAGCCGCCTACCTTGGGCTCAAGGTGGGTCAGGTGTTCGAGGCTGCCATCCCCATTGCCATCATCGCGGTGGGTGTGAGTACCGCCACCAAGCGCAAGAACGCCTTAGGCGAGAACGTCATCATCCAGTCGATAGGAGCCTGTTCGGGCGTCATCGTGGCAGGTGCCATATTCACCTTGCCCGCCATCTACATCCTGCAGACCAAATATCCCGATATGGCCGTATCCTTCACCAAGGTGTTCATCAGTTCGCTGTTGGGCGGCATCTTGGGCATTCTCTTCCTCATCCCCTTCCGCAAGTATTTCGTGAGCGACATGCACGGCAAGTACCCCTTCCCCGAGGCCACTGCCACCACCCAGGTGCTGGTGAGCGGTGCCAAGGGCGGCAGCCAGGCCAAGCCGCTGCTCATAGCCGGCATCGTGGGTGGTCTCTACGACTTCATCGTGGCTACCTTCGGCTGGTGGAACGAGAACTTCACCACGCGTGTGCTTGAGGCCGGGCAGCACCTTGCCGACCAGGCCAAGCTCGTGTTCAAGGTGAACACAGGTGCTGCCGTGCTGGGTCTCGGCTACATCATCGGTTTCAAATATGCCCTTATCATTTGCATCGGGTCACTCTCCGTGTGGTGGCTCATCGTACCGGGCTTGGCGCTCCTCTTCCCCGACACCGTGCTCAACCAGTGGGACCCCTCTATCACCACCGCCGTGGGCGACATGTCGCCGGAGATGATTTTCAAGTCGTACGGCAAGTCGATTGGTATCGGCGGCATCG
This sequence comes from uncultured Prevotella sp., assembly GCA_905235975.1. Classification (GTDB taxonomy): domain Bacteria; phylum Bacteroidota; class Bacteroidia; order Bacteroidales; family Bacteroidaceae; genus Prevotella. Next base: position 9,317 of record CAJONT010000058.1, on the reverse strand, counting down.
CCATGGCCGGCATCATCGGCATCATCAAGAGCTGGGGCATCATCAAGAGTGCCGTGGGTCTGGCCGCCAAAGAGATGAAAGGCGGCAAAGAGAGCGGCGACGCTGCTTTGTCGCAGGTGCCCCGCACCAAGCGCGACCTACCCTTCAAGGTAATCGGCATAGGCTCGGTACTGACCATCTTGGCCACGCTGGCTTTCTTCTATTTCGATGTGATGCAGGGCAACCTGCTGCATGCCATAGTGGGCATCCTGCTGGTGACAGTGATAGCCTTCCTCTTCACCACTGTGGCAGCCAACGCCATTGCCATCGTGGGCAGCAACCCCGTCAGCGGCATGACGCTCATGACACTCATCCTGGCCTCTGTAATCATGGTGGCAGTGGGTCTGAAAGGCCCCGGCGGCATGCTGGCAGCCCTTATTATGGGCGGCGTGGTGTGTACGGCGCTCTCCATGGCAGGCGGTTTCATCACCGACCTGAAGATAGGCTACTGGCTGGGCACCACACCTGAGAAGCAGCAAACGTGGAAATTCCTCGGCACCTTGGTAAGTGCTGCCACCGTGGGCGGCGTGATGATTATCCTGAACAAGACCTACGGTTTCGCCAGCGGTCAGTTGGCAGCTCCTCAGGCCAATGCCATGGCAGCCGTGATAGAGCCGTTGATGAACGGTGTGGGTGCTCCGTGGCTGCTCTACGGCATCGGTGCCGTTCTGGCCGTCGTGCTCACCTTCTTCAAGGTGCCCGCACTGGCTTTTGCCCTCGGCATGTTCATCCCCTTGGAACTCAACATCCCGCTGCTCGTGGGCGGTGCCATCCACTCCTATGTCACGAGCCGTTCGAAGGACAAGAAGGAGAATGAGGCCCGTGGCGAAAAAGGCACCCTCATTGCCAGCGGTTTCATTGCCGGTGGTGCTTTGATGGGTGTGGTGAGTGCCCTGCTGCGTTTTGCCGGCATCAATGTCATGGCCGACGGTTGGATAGAGAACCACTGGTCGGAGGTGGTGTCGCTCATCGCCTACCTGTTGCTCATCGGTTACTTCATCCATGCCACCAAGGTAAAAGGAAACGAATAAAAAACCTCATATATTCCGACCGCTGGCAAGTATGGAACGCTGAAAGCCGGTGGCGTGGGTGCCACCAGCGACTTCTATGTGAAGTAGCCAGCCTTCTATCTGACTGTTTCGTTCAGATTGCGCTGCAGGAAAAAGCGACGGGTGGCAGTGAAGAAGGTAGTCACACCGACTGCGTTGACCAGTGCCACCGTCCAGAAAGCTGCCGAATAGCCAAGGTGCTCGGCAATAAAGCCACCAGCGAGGACTCCCATACCCATCCCTATGTCCCATGAGACGAGGATTGTGGAATTGGCCGTTCCCCGCTGGTGGTTTGTTGCCACACAAATGGTCATATTCTGGAAGGCCGGCCACATGTGGCCGTTTCCCAATCCGATGAGCAAAGCAGAACCATAGTAGCCCGCCATGACCATCTCATGAGAATGGCCGAAGAATGTGGGAACAGCCACAAACAGGGTATATCCTACAAGGGAGATGACCATTCCCTCGGCAGCGTTGTGCGTCAGCCGTCCCTTTCGCAGCGCCCTTCCGCCCTGCAGGCGTGAGAGCATGAGGCCGACGGAGCAGAGCATGAAATAGGTGCCCGTTCCGCTGGTGATGTCCAGCACTTCCTTGCCATAGATAGCCAGGAAATTGCTCAACACACCGAAGCAGAAGCCGAATGCCACCATGTTGACCCCGAGCAGCCAACCACGTGTCAGGAAGAAGCGGTCGAGAGAAAAGCCCCAGCTGGTGGTCTCCGAATTCTTCACAGGAGGCGCGGTGTTCCGCTTACGGGGTGGTATCACGACAGTGGCATCGACCGCCATCCCCAAGCAGGCCACGATAAGGGCAAGCCAGAAGAGCAGTTCGAAACTCTGGGTATAGTGGTAGATGAAGATGCCGACAGAGGGGGCAATGGCCATCGAAAGATTATTGCTCAGTCCGTAGTAGCCGATACCCTCGGTACGGCGACTTGAAGGGAGCACATCGATGGCCACCGTCGAGTTGGCCACCGTCAGTGCGCCAAAAGGTCCGCCGTGGAGGGTGCGCACAATGGTGAACAGCAGCAAGGTGGAGGCGGCCAGATAGCCTGCGAAGAAGATGGAAAAGGCCGCATAGCACACCATGAGCACCGTCTTGCGCGGAAAGGAATCGACGAAGTAGCCGCTGAAGGGTCTGAACACCAGTGCCGCAGCAGTATATCCCGACAGCACCATTCCTATCAGATCTTTCGTGGCACCGAAGTGCTCGCTCAGATAGATTGGCAACAGCGGGGTCAGTATGTAGAAAGCGAAAAACAATGCAAAGTTGGCAAACATTACTTTGCAGTAATTGAGGTTCCAAAGCTTCTCTGTGGGTGTCTCTCCCTTGGTCATCTAATATCTATTAAATCAATCCTTTTACGGCTGCAAAGTTATGACAAAAACCCCGATTTGCAATAAAAAGTTACATTTTAATAAAAAAAATCGCTTTTTATTTTGTTTTTCACACAAATTGCATTAAATTTGCCGATTGATGGGAGTTGTCGAGTCAACATAATCCCGTTTATGTGCTCTAAGAGCACATGCTTACAGAAGAAATTTAGAAGAAATGTATTAATATGAAAATCTATCAAAAACCCGAAATCGAGCTTATTTTGCTCCATTTCCCAGAAGACCTGTTGGGTACGACACCAGCGGGGAAGGGGCCTACCGCGGATGGTGTGATTGATCCAGGTATGAAAGGAGGTCCAACAAGCAACGAAAACGAAATTTCGATATGGGATACAATGGAAGAAGAAGGAGATTGAGCCATTGATTCCAATCTGTCATTCAGGGGAATCGGTATGAAGACCGGTTCCCCTGATTTTTGTTTTAAAGGTGGGTTCTATTCATTATGTCGAGGCGATTTTTGTCTTTTAGTCGAGGGCAAAGTGTAAGTTGAACCGATGGAGCATCGACAAGTATATCACCGTTTACAGGCAGTTTCCGATTGGTGTTCTTTTTGCCACAATTCGATACTGTTGACAATATTTTGCCAGAGGATGTAGCAGCCTGGGCCTACCGAAGAAAGGGGATTGAGATAGGTGCTGGCTATCCAGATGGCGAAAGCCGTGTTTTTCTGCCCGAGGGCTTGCCCCGCTTCCTGCGTGCGATGCACGGAATGTCCCAATCCACGTCCCACGGCAAACTGCAGCAAACATAGTATGAGGCACAAGAAAGCAATGAGCAGCAAGAAAGAGACCGTGGTATCGGCATGCACGATGTTTTTCACTGTCGTGCCGGTGACAATGGAGAGCGAGCATCCCCAGAGATAGAAACCGAGGTCTTTCAGACTTACCAACCACCGATGCAAGCGGTGCATGTAATGCTTCACGATGTAGGCCAGCAGCATAGGCATGATCAACACGAGCGACACCTTGTAGAAGATAAGCAGGAAGGCCTGCAGGAACGACATGTCGACCGAGTGGTCGACAAGGGGGAAGCATACCGGCACGAGGATGGCTGTGAGGAAATTGGAAAGGAAGGTGTAGGTGGTCAGTTCTTCGAGCGAGCCTCCCAGTTTGTCTGTCACCACGGCCGCCGCAGCAGCACAAGGTGCGATGACGCATGTGAGCGCAGCCTCCATGAGAATGAGGTGTTTCCCTTCGATATGCCACAGCAGTACGGCACCCACGAGGGCGAAGATTAGAAGTAGTTGGAAGAGCGCCACCCTCCAATGCCAAGTCACGGGCCGCAGCCGTTGGAAATCGACCTTGCAGAAAGTGAGGAAGAGGATGACGAAAATGAACAGCGGCAGTATTTCCGCAATGAAAGGAGCCAAGGCATCGCCGGGAGCATCGAGCGCCGGTATCCTGTCAAAGAGTAGATAAACAACGGTCCCTGCCCCCATGGCAAGGGGCAGGGTCCATTCCTTCATGAATTTCAGTATTTTCAATATGTCTTTGTCTTAAGGTGTGGGTTAGATGGGCACATATTCCACGAAAGCCTCCATAGCCTCATAGCATGCCAGTCCGAGGTCGTCGTACAGTTGGGCAGTGGCACGGTTACGGTCTTCGGCACGTTGCCAGAAGAGTCTCTCGTCATTGCCCAAGAAGGGGGCACTGTCCATCTGCGACTGGTGTTTGAGGATGGAATAACGTTTGGCGCGCAACTCCTCCGGGCTCATGGGCACACACATCTCAATGTTCTCTATTTCCCACTCGGCCCATGCGCCACGGTACATCCAGATGCGGCATTCGTTGAGCCATTCGGCTCCCGCCTTCTTTTCTTCATCGATGGCAGCGAGCACGGCATCGGTGCACTTGCGATGCGTGCCGTGGGGGTCGGCCAGGTCGCCTGCCACATAAATCTGGTGAGGCTGCACCTCGGCAATGAGCTTCTGCACAATGGCCACATCGGCCTCACCCATCGGGTTTTTCTCTATCTTTCCACTCTCATAGAAGGGCAGGTCGAGGAAATGAACATGATCGAGGGGGATGCTGTTGAAGGTGCAGGCGGTGCGAGCCTCACCCCGCCGGATAAGTCCCTTGATGGTGAGGATGTCGCGTGTGTCCATATCGCCCTCTTTCTTCTGTGCGAGGAAAGCCTTTATCTCGCGGTACTTGCTGGAAATAACAAGGTCCGACTCCTCGGCAAAGAGTTGGTTAAAGCCGTTGACGAAGTGCATGAAGCGCGTCACTTCCTCATCGCCCACAGCAATGTTGCCGGATGTCTCATAGGCCACGTGCACATCGTGTCCCTGCTGTACGAGTCTGCGCAGTGTGCCGCCCATGGAGATGACATCGTCGTCGGGATGGGGCGAGAAGATAATCACCCGCTTGGGGAAGGGCTTGGCACGTTCGGGACGGTAGGTGTCGTCGGCATTGGGTTTGCCGCCGGGCCATCCTGTAATGTTGTGCTGCAAGTCGTTGAATATCTTTATATTGGCATTGTAGGCCGACCCATAGAGGGCAAGCAGTTCACTCAGGCCATTCTCGTTGTAGTCTTTGTTGGTGAGTTTGAGGATAGGCTTGCCGGTGGTCTGGCAGAGCCACACCAGTGCAGAGCGTACCATCTTGTCGTTCCACTCGCAAGAGGAGACGAGCCAGGGGTGCACGATACGCGTGAGCCTTGCGGCAGCGGCGAGGTCAATTATCACGCGGGTATTGTTGTGGGTCTGTAGGAAAGTGGCAGGCAGGCTGTCGGAGATGCGGCCCTCGATGGTCTTCTGGATGATATCGGCCTTCTCCTCCCCCCAGGCGGTGATGAAGATGCGTCGGGCACCCAGTATAGTGGCCATGCCCATGGTGATGGAACAGGGCGGCACCTTCTCATTGGTACCGAAGCTGCGCGTCATCTCCTCTCTCGCTGTCTGGTCGATGAGGATGAGACGCGAGGTGGTATTGGGTCCCGACCCTGGTTCATTGGTGGCGATGTTGCCCATTCTGCCGATGCCGAGGAGCATGACATCGATGCCGCCGAAACTCTGTATGCGCTGTTCGTAAAGGCGGCAGAAAGCCTGCACATTCTCCTGCTGCATGCCGGCATCGGGGGTGAACACGTTCTGCGGTTCCACATCCACATGGTTGAGGAAACGCACCTTGAGCTGTTCGATGCTGCTTATGCTGCTGCCGGGTGCAATGGGGAAATACTCATAGGCATTGAACACCACCACATTGCGGAAAGAGAGTCCGCATTCACGGTGGCGGCGGATGAGTTCCTGATAGACGGGGGTGAGCGAAAGACCCGTGCCCAATCCGAGCACGCAGAAGCGTCCCTCGCGTTGGCGTCCGCGTACTTCGGCTTCTATCTCATCGGCAATGCGTGCGGCACCTTCCTCTGCGGTGGGGAAGATGTCGGTGGGTATTTTCTCGAGGCGGGTGATTTCGGAGTGTTCCACAGCTGTCTGCGGACGGAAATATTTTATAGGTATTTTGTTAAGTACGATTTGTGAACTGAGTTGCAGATTCATGGTTACAAAAGTTTTATATTACGAATTGACGCGCTTCCGGCGCGTCAATTCGTGTAATTTAAGCAAAAGAATCAGATAAGATTGTCTTTCTCTATGTCTTTGAAATAGCGGTAGGTACCCACCTTCAGTTCGTCGGTGGCGGCTTCGTCGCACACGATGATGCCATGGCGGTGCATCTGCAGGGCGCTGATGGTCCACATGTGGTTTACGCTGCCTTCCACGGCTGCCTGCAGGGCGCGTGCCTTGTGGTGTCCGTTGACGAGAATCATCACCTCGCGGGCATCCATCACAGTGCCTACGCCGACGGTGAGAGCGTGCTTGGGCACCTTGTTCACGTCGTTGTCGAAGAAGCGAGAATTGGCGATGATGGTGTCGGTGGTGAGCGTCTTCACGCGTGTGCGGCTGGAGAGCGACGAGCCCGGCTCATTGAAGGCGATATGTCCGTCGGGGCCAATGCCACCGAGGAAAAGGTCTATTCCGCCTGCTTCAACAATCATCTCCTCATAGTGGCGGCACTCAGCCTCCAGATCGGGGGCATTGCCGTTGAGGATGTGTATGTTCTCCTTAGGACAGTCGATGTGGTCGAAAAGGTTGCGTGCCATGAATGAGTGGTAGCTCTCGGGGTGGTCTTCAGCCAGGTTCACATACTCGTCCATGTTGAACGTCACCACATTTTTGAACGACACACGTCCCTCCTTGTTGGCCTTCACCAGTTCTGCATACATGCCTTCGGGCGAAGATCCTGTGGGGAGTCCCAGAACAAAAGGTTTCTCAGGGGTAGGATTGGCCTCGTTGATGCGTTTAATCACATGCTCGGCAGCCCATTTCGACATACCGGCATAGTCGTTTTCAATTATAAGTCTCATTGTCTAAAAAAAATTTGGATAATATTCCGTGCAAAATCTAACCATTGTACATATTCACGGATGCAAAAATAATATTTCCGTCTGAGAACTGCAAACTAATTTACATTTTTTATTCATTGAGGGAATAATCATCCATTTTCTCTGCGCTATAACGAAGCGCGGCCCTGACATCACGTCGGGCCGCGCTTCATTTTTGAATGTTTCAGCAGTTTTGTTTTTCAGTAATTATTTCTTGAAAATCTTCGGACTATTAATGTATCCTTATAACAAAATTATTTACCTAACAAAATATTCCTTTCATACTATGCTCACGCACCATATCAGAAAAAATGTATAACAGTAGATTGATGTAAATCAATTATTACGCTGCAAAATTAATCAATAACAGACGCCTTTCGGGATTTTAACACTTTTTAAGGGTAAGAATTCACGCAAACGTTTTCAGAAAGGATTGCGTAAGTTGTGAAAAAAACGGCTACAGGACAAAACGCAAAAGGCGGCGCAATGTACGATTTATCTCGTCAATCCAATATTTCACACCTTTCTATGCAAAAATTCAATATTTTTGTCTAAATTTGCAGTCAAAGAAGAAACAAGCACACATTGCCGTGCACAAGCAAACGGGAAACCAGACTGAATGAAAGAATTTGTTATCTCTGAGGTGAAAGCCGAAACCGCGGTGTTGGTAGGACTTATCACCAAAGAACAGGATGAAGATAAGACGAAGGAATATCTCGACGAACTGGAATTTCTGGCCGATACAGCAGGCGCCGTCACCGTGAAGCGTTTCACGCAGAAGGTGGCAGGTGCCAGTTCTGTGACCTATGTGGGCAAGGGCAAGCTCCAGGAGATACGCGACTACATAAAAGCTGAAGAAGACGCCGAGCGTGAGGTAGGCATGGTGATTTTCGACGATGAGCTCACCGCCAAGCAGATACGCAACATCGAGGCAGAGCTGAAAGTGAAGATTCTGGACCGCACTTCGCTCATCCTCGACATCTTCGCCATGCGCGCCCAGACCGCCAATGCCAAGGCGCAGGTGGAACTGGCGCAATACCGCTATATGCTGCCCCGCCTGCAGCGCCTGTGGACCCACTTGGAACGCCAGGGCGGCGGTTCAGGCTCCGGCGGCGGCAAGGGCAGCGTGGGACTGCGTGGTCCCGGTGAGACTCAGCTTGAGCTCGACCGGCGCATCATCCTGCAACGCATCACCCTGCTCAAGCAGCGTCTGGCAGAAATCGACCAGCAGAAGAGCACGCAGCGCAAGAACCGCGGCCGCCTGATACGCGTAGCCCTTGTGGGCTACACCAACGTGGGGAAGTCGACCCTCATGAACCTGCTTGCCAAGAGCGAGGTGTTTGCCGAGAACAAACTCTTTGCCACTCTCGACACCACCGTGCGCAAGGTGGTGGTAGGCAATCTGCCTTTCCTGCTGGCCGACACAGTGGGTTTCATCCGCAAATTGCCCACCGACCTGATAGACTCCTTCAAGTCGACCCTCGACGAGACCCGCGAGGCCGACCTCCTGCTCCATGTGGTGGACATCTCCCATCCCGACTTTGAGGAACAGATACGCGTGGTGGAGAGCACGCTGAAAGACCTGGGCTGCGCCGACAAACCATCGATGATTGTCTTCAACAAGATTGACGCCTACCGCTGGATAGAGAAGGAGCCCGACGACCTGACGGCCCCCACACGCGAGAACGTGTCGCTCGAAGAACTGAAGCGCACGTGGATGGCGAAACTCCAAGAGAACTGCATCTTCATCTCCGCCAAGGAGAAGACCAATATGGATGAATTCCGCGAAACGGTGTACAAGAAGGTACGGGAACTCCACGTGCAGAAGTATCCGTACAACGACTTCCTCTACCCTGCCGACTTTGAATAACTAAAAAAACATAACAAAAATGGCTTACAGACAATTAACAGAACAAGAGATTGCCTCGCTTGAATCAAGAGGCTGCAAGGCCGAAGACTGGGACCTCATCACCGTGGCCGAGGACTTCGTAGACAACTATATCCGCAACGTATCTTTCTACGGCACGATACGAATGGGCGTTTTTGAGAAAGAACTTGAAGTGAGCAAGGGCTTCTTCAAGCACTCAGGCATAAAGAACAGCACACTTCGCAACGTGAATATCGGCGACAACTGCCTGATAGAGAATATCGGCAACTTCATCAACAACTACACCATCGGCAACGACTGCTACATCTCCAACGTGAACACGATAGAGACCACTGAAGGGGCCACCTTCGGCGAGGGCAACATGATATCTGTGCTCAACGAGGTGGGCGACGGCAACGTGATACTCTTTGACGGTCTCACCAGCCAACTCGCCGCTCTCATGGTGAACCACCACCAGGACAAGGCACTCCTCGATGCAATCAAGGAACTGGTGAAGAAGGAGACGGAAGCCAGCGTGCCAGAACGCGGTACCATAGGCAACAGGGTGAAAATCCTGAACACGGG
>CAJONT010000057.1 GCA_905235975.1 uncultured Prevotella sp. | reverse complement strand
TGCAAAATACAGTATCTATGAAGACCTTCAAAAAATGTTTGCCCGATTTGATTGCAGTGGCTTTGTTCGTCGTAATCGCATTTGCCTATTTCTTTCCCGCCGACATAGAGGGACGCATCCTCTACCAGCACGACACCTCCGCAGGACGGGGGGCAGGACAGGAAGCGGCTGCCTACTATCAGCAGACGGGCGAGCGCACCCGATGGACTAATTCGCTCTTCAGCGGCATGCCCACCTATCAGATATCACCGTCGTATGAGAGCACCGACGGACTCGCACAGGTGACCAAAGCCTACCACCTCTGGCTGCCCGACAATGTGTGGTATGTCTTCGTCTATCTCCTCGGGTTTTATATCTTGCTGAGAGCCTTCAACTTCCGGCAGTCGCTGGCTGCACTCGGCGCAATCGTGTGGGCCTTTTCCAGCTATTTCTTCATCATCATAGCGGCAGGACATATCTGGAAGGTGTGGGCATTGGCCTACCTGCCCCCGCTCATAGCGGGCATCGTGTGGGCCTATAGGGGCAAGTACCTCACCGGATTCCTTGTCACCGCCCTCTTCACCGCTTTTGAGGTGTTGGCCAACCATGTGCAGATGACCTATTACTATCTCATGGTGATACTCTTCCTCGTCGTCGCTTTCCTCATAGAGGCCGTCCAGAAGAAACAACTCGCACGCTTCGTCAAGGCATCGGTGGTTTGCGTGGCGGCTGCGGCAGTGGGTATCTGCATGAATATCTCCAATCTCTACCATACCTACAACTACTCGAAGGAGACCATGCGAGGCAAGAGCGAACTGGTGAAGCAGGATGCTGCCAACCAGACCAACAGCGGCCTGGAGCGCGACTACATCACACAGTGGAGCTATGGCATCGGCGAGACATGGACGCTGCTCATACCCAACACCAAGGGCGGCGCCTCCGTGCCTTTGGCTGCCAACCAAAGCGCCATGGAAAAGGCAAATCCTATGTACTATCCTATCTATCAGCAGATTGGACAGTACTGGGGAGAACAGCCGGGCACAAGCGGACCCGTCTATGTGGGCGCCTTCGTGCTCATGCTCTTCGTGCTGGGCCTCTTCATTGTAAAGGGACCGGTGAAATGGGCACTTCTCGCAGCTACCATCCTCTCCATCCTCCTGTCATGGGGTAAGAATTTCATGGGATTCACCGACTTCTTCATCGACCATGTGCCTATGTATGCGCAGTTCCGCACGGTGGCCTCCATCCTTGTGGTGGCTGAGTTTGCCATACCCCTCCTGGCCATGATGGCGCTGAAGCAGATCGTAGATGACCCTGAGACGCTGACCAAGAAGATGAAATGGGTGGTGGTGAGTTTTGTGGCCACAGCGGGTGTGGCTCTCCTCTTTGCCGTCGCACCCAACCTTTTCTTCGACTATGTCAGCTCGTCGGAGATGCAGGCGCTCTCGCAGTGGCCGGCCGACGAACTGAATCCCCTTCTTGCCAACCTGCGTGAGGTGAGGGCTTCCATTTTCACCGCCGACTGCTGGCGCACCTTCGCCGTCATCGTCGTGGGTACGGTGCTGCTGCTCGCCTACAAGATGCGCAAACTGAAGGCAGCCTTTCTGATTGGCGGTATCGCCCTGCTCTGTCTCTTAGATATGTGGACGGTGAACAAGCGCTACCTCAACGATGGCATGTTCGTGAGCAACACGGTGCGCGAGTTGCCCCAGCCGCTCACCCAGACCGATGAGATGATACTGCAGGACAAAGACCTCGACTACAGGGTGCTCAACTTCGCTTCGAACACCTTCAACGAAAATGAGACCTCCTACTACCATAAGAGCATTGGCGGCTACCATGCTGCCAAACTGCGCCGCTATCAGGAACTTATCGAGGCGTACATCTCACCGGAAATGAAGGATGTCATCCAGGCTGTGGTCAACACAGGAGGACAGATGGACATGATACCGGGCGACAGCTTATACCCCGTCATCAACATGCTCAACGGGCGCTACTTTATCTTCCCCATGCAAGACAACAAGACCATGCCGATAAGGAATCCCTATGCCATGGGAAATGCCTGGTATGTGGACAACGTACGTTTCGTGGATAATGCCAATGCCGAACTCGACGGCATCAGCGACATCAATCTGCACCATGAGGCAGTGGCCGACAGCCGCTTCAAAGAGGTGCTGGGCAGCAGCACACCGCAAGACAGCACCGCCACGGTGGCAATTACTGCCTATGAGCCCAACCGGTTGAGCTACAAGGCGCAATCGAAAGCGGGTGGCGTAATCGTGTTCTCAGAAATCTACTATCCCGGCTGGACAGCCACCGTCGACGGACAACCCGCCGAACTGGGACGGGTGAACTATGTGCTGCGGGCTCTCAAGGTGGCTCCCGGCAACCATGAGATAAACCTTGAGTTCCGCCCGCAAAGCATCCGCACCACAGAAACGGTGGCCTATGCCGCCAGCGGTATCCTTGTGCTGGGTGTCCTGGCCGCACTCTACACGTGGCTCAGAAAGAAAAAGAATGTGTCCTCCCGTTCCAAAGCGTAGCGTATGAAAAAACTCCTTTCCCTGCCGCCCAATCTGGTGGATGTCTTCCACCAGGTGACAGGTGCCTCCCGCCATGAGTGGTTCTGCACCCACGACCCCCTGCACCATAAACTGGGCAGCGGCGGCGGAAGCGTGTGGCTGCTCCACCAGTGCTGGCAGGATGAGCAGACCGACCTGCCTTTCGACAAGTGGCTGGCAAAGGAGAAACGACTGCTGCTCCATGCCGGCGGACAGAGCCGGCGCTTGCCGGCCTATGCACCCTCCGGCAAGATACTCACCCCGATACCCGTCTTCAGGTGGGGCAGGGGACAACGGCTGTCGCAACACCTGCTCTCCCTGCAGGTGCCCCTCTACAACCGCATCCTCGATGCGGCTCCCGACACCTTCCACACGCTCATCGTGAGCGGCGACGTGTTCATACGGTGCACGGAACCGCTGCAGCCCATCCCACAAGCCGATGTGGTGTGCTACGGACTGTGGACCGATGCCGAGACGGCTTCCCACCACGGGGTGTTCGTGGCCGACAGGAAGAGTCCTGCCATACTGAAACAGATGTGGCAGAAGCCAAGCACCGAGACCTTCGCCGCCCTCCTGCAAGACCATCTGTGCCTTACCGACATCGGCGTATGGCTGCTGAGCGACAAGGCGGTGCAAGTGCTGAGCGACAAGACCTGCCGCGACGGAGAGTGGAACAGTTATGACCTGTATGCCACCTTCGGCGGTGCCCTCGGCTCACATCCCTTGAAGGCCGACCCGGAGGTGAATGCCCTCAGCGTGGCCGTCCTCCCCTTGCCGGGCGGCGAGTTCTATCACTTCGGCACCAGTCATGAACTGGTATCCTCGATGATGGCCATACAAAACTGCGTGAACGACCAGCGGCGCATCAGGCACCATGCCGTGAAGCCGCATCCTTCCATGTTCACTCAGAATGCGGAGATTTGGATAAAACTCACCGGCGAGAACCAATGCCTGTGGGTGGAGAACAGCTGCATCAGCGAGCAATGGACGCTTGCCCACCATCATGTCATCACCGGTGTGCCGGAAAACAGCTGGCGCATAGAACTTACCCCCGGACAGTGTGTCGACATCGTGCCCATCGGCGAGAAGCAGTGGGCGGTGCGACCCTATGGCTATGACGACTTGTTCCGAGGCGACCTCCACAGCGAAGAGACCCTCTTTTTAGGCATGCCGTTCAGCAAATGGGCCGAAGCACGCCGTATCGACATCAGCGAGATAAAGGATGCCGACGATATGCAGACAGCGGAAATCTTCCCGGTGGTGGATAATATGAACGATGTGGGACTCGTGCTGAGATGGATGCTCAACGAACCCTTCCAACAGGGTGGACGCATGCTCTGGAACATGTCGCGGCGCATCAGCGCAGAAGCCATCAGCGCAGAAGCCAACCTGCTCAGGCTGCAACAGCAGCGCGTGGAGAACAGGGCACGCATCTGGCCCTTCCTGGCACGCAACTACCGGCACAGCGTGTTCTATCAGACCGACCTCGAAGAGGCGGCAAGGGAATTTGCCCAAGCCAATATCGCCCTGCCCGACAAACTGCCCGAAACCGAACCCCTCCTCACACGGGTACATGATGCCATGTTCCGCTCCGAACTGCTGCGCAGGAAAGGACGTGAGGGTGCCGAGGCTGAGAGTGAAAAAGCTTTCGCCCTGTTGAGGGGACAGATACTCGACCAACCGGGACTGAAGGCGCAGACACCGCGCCTGTCGGTCTACGACGACCAGATAGTGTGGGCAAGATGCCCCGTACGCATCGACCTGGCAGGGGGATGGACCGATACACCGCCTTACTGCCTGATGGAGGGCGGCAGTGTGGTGAACATCGCCGTGGAACTGAACGGGCAACTGCCTATTCAGGCATACGTAAAACCCTGTCGTGAACCGCATGTCGTGCTGAGGAGCATCGACCTCGGTGCCTCGGAGACGGTAGACACCTTCGAGCAACTGGCCAGTCTGAACAAGGTGGGCAGTCCTTTCTCCATACCCAAAGCAGCGCTCGTGCTGGCAGGCTTCCATCCGCAGTTTGCCGCAATGCCCTACGATTCGCTGCAACACCAGCTCCAAGACTTCGGAAGCGGCATAGAGATTACCATGCTCTCTGCCATACCGGCGGGAAGCGGACTCGGTACGAGCAGTGTGCTCGCCGCCACTATCCTCGGAGCACTGAACGATTTCTGCGGCCTCTCATGGGACCGCAACGAGATAGGGAGCCGCACACTGGCATTGGAACAACTGCTCACTACCGGCGGGGGATGGCAAGACCAGTTCGGCGGACTGATGCAGGGCGTGAAATGGCTCTGTACGGAGCCCGGGATGACGCAAAACCCCATGGTGCGCTATCTCTCCGATGCCCTCTTCACACAAACCGACTACAAAGCCTGTCACCTGCTCTACTATACCGGCATTACCCGAACTGCCAAGCACATCCTTTCCGAAATAGTGCGACGC
>CAJONT010000056.1 GCA_905235975.1 uncultured Prevotella sp. | reverse complement strand
ATTTTCCTCAACCCCCATGGCATAGGGCAGGTAGCGGTCGAAATCCTTGTTGAAGCGGCGGAAGAAGCTCCACACGCGCGCCTCGCAGTAACGCTTGCCCGAGAAATCGGGTTTGGCATAGGTCATGTTCCAGTTGAAATCCTTGTCCTTGCCTGTGAACCATCCCTTTTCGCGTGCGAATTTCACCACATCCTTGGCATACATCACATTCTGTTTGTCCTTCATGTTGAAGGTAGTGATGCGACTTTGGTTGGCATGGCCGCAAATGGCATTGTCGGGAATGCGCAGTGCCACCCACACAGCCCCTTTGCTGCCGGGACCCTTGCCCATCATCTCCATAATCCAAGCCTCGTTGGGGTCGCAGATGGTGAATGTCTCGCCCTCGCTGTTGTAGCCGTATGTCTCAACGAGCGTCGTCATCACCTTGATGGCCTCGCGTGCCGTCTTGGAACGCTGTAGTGCGATGTAGATGAGCGAACCGTAGTCGATGATGCCCGTGGGGTCGACCATTTCTTCACGTCCACCGTAGGTTGTCTCGCCAATGGTGACTTGATACTCATTTATGTTGCCAATCACATTGTAGGTTTGCGGAGCCTCGGGAATCTCTCCATGATACACGCGGTTGTCCCAGTCGTAGATTTTGCGCATCTCGCCAGGCTGGTGCGTGGCAGCCGGATAATGGCACAGGTCCTGGAACATGCCGTAGTCATCGGCGTTATAGGTGCAGAGCACCGAGCCGTCGACGGTGGCGTCCTTGCCCGCAATGAAATTAGTGCATGCCATGAGATAAGTCTGGCATAGCAAGAAAAGGGTAAGCAATGTATTTCTCATACTATTTAGGTTTGTTTAATAAACGATTGATACCGATTGACGCGCCTCGTTTCCGCAGCAGTCCGACGCCACCACCGTACACATTCGTTCGGTGCCTTTCCGTCGGACGGGCGTATCTTCGAGTTTGCAAATCATGCGATTGGTCTTGTTGACCCTTTCAAAGAGCACAAACTCCTCATCGACATAGCCCTCAACGTGAGCCAGTCCCGACTGCCCGTCGGAGAGCGAGATGGTAATGATGTGGAGCGAGTCGTTAAGAGCAGACGACGTGACCGTGAGTTGCGGCGGCTGATTGTCGTAGGCAGCTTGCAAGAGTGCGTGTGCGCTGTTCACCTGCCCGGAGAGCCACCCGTTGGCATATTCAGCCTTTACATAGGACTCGCGGTTACGCTCCCGAGCAGAAATATAGAGTTTCGTCGCATCCTCCGGCATTTTGTGCAGTCTGAGTTTCACTTCAGCGTTCCCATCCATGGGCAGTGCCACGTCGGAGAAGGTGTAGATGTCGGAATAGCCGTTGCGCGCAGGCCTCTTCACCGCACTCACCTTACTTTCCTCGGCAAGGAGCACCCCTTTAGGAAGGGTCAGTTCGCCGTCGTCGAGGGTAATCACGTTGTCTTTGTCGCGCCAGACCGTGAGCGTATCGGCAAGGTGACGTTTGCCTGTAGACTCCTCCAAGGAGTCGACCCGTCCAGGTACGCCTGTGACAGTGAAACGATAGACCGACGTATTGCCGAAGAAATCGCTCAACACATAAGAAAGATGGTAGTCCCTCTCCTCATTGAAAAGCACAAAACCCCTGTTCTTATCGGCAGAAAGCATGGGCAGCGTATTCGCCGGGACGATGAACGATTTGAGGAACCATTCGCCGTTTCTGTAGTAGTAGTCGAAATCGCCCCAAATATTCACCATTTTATGCAAGGCAGGCGGCACATTGTTCATATCCGCAGAGAACACCTCAACCGAATCGACGAGCAATGAAGTATGTCGCACCCCGCAACGGTTGTAAGACCCCTGCATGAAGTCGTCGGCATTCAGTGCGAAGCCCACCTTTCCCCATGCCGTGAGGTGTCGCGTGACGCTGTCGCCCTGGAAATCGACGCGCATCTTCTCCTTTTCGCCGCAGAAATTTCCACCACTTATGGGATAAGCCATAAACGCCTTCGCCACCGGAGCGACGCTATCGGCGAGCAAGTCGGGAATCATTTCGAGCGGGTCTATGAGCGCCCAGGTGTCGGTGCGGTGAATCTCCAAGTGGAGATGCGGTCCCTCGCTGGCGCCGGTATTGCCGCTGAGCGCAAGTACCTGTCCTTTGCGCACCGGACAATCGGTGGCATTAAGGTCCAGTTCCACGTCGCAGTTGTGCGTACGGTACTGTTCACGTTTTACGCGCGCCTCGATGACCGGCGAGAAACGCTGCAAGTGGGCATAGACGCTGGTATAGCCCTCCGGGTGACGCACATGGATGCAATAGCCCGTCCCCCCCTTGTTCACCGACACATGACTCACATAGCCGTCGCCGATGGCATGGATGGGTTTGCCTTCCACCATCTGTGTCTTGATGTCAATGCCCCCATGGAAGTGGTTGGGACGGGGTTCACCGAAGTTACCGGCAAGGAACACTTCGAACCTTACCGGTGAGAGAAAGGAGAATGCCGCGAGCAGCAGATTGAGTATCAGCATGCCTTGAAGCTCATGTCAAGACCCTTGACCGAGTGGGTCAAAGCCCCTACGGAAATAAAATCGACGCCGCATTCGGCATAGTCGCGTATGGTGTCGAAGGTGATGCCGCCACTCGATTCCGTCTCCACCTTGTGGTCGATGATTTCGACTGCCTTGCGGGTGTCTTCGACGGAGAAATTGTCGAGCATGATACGGTCTACTCCACCCTTGTCGAGCACCTGCTGCAATTCCTTGAAATTGCGCACCTCGATTTCGATTTTCAGGTCGAGTCCCTTTTCTTTCAGATAAGCATGGCAACGGTCGATGGCGTTCTCTATGCCCCCGGAGAAATCGACATGGTTGTCTTTGAGGAGAATCATGTCGAAGAGGCCGATACGGTGGTTGACACCCCCGCCGATTTTTACAGCCTGTTTCTCGAGCATGCGCATGCCGGGAGTGGTCTTCCTGGTGTCGAGCACCCGTGTAGAAGTCCCTTCAAGGCGTTTGACATAACGGTTGGTCATCGTGGCGATGCCACTCATGCGCTGCATGATGTTGAGCATGAGGCGTTCGGTCTGCAGCAAGCTCTGCACGCGGCCCGAGACCACCATGGCCACGTCGCCCTTTTTCACCTCAGCCCCATCGTGAATGAACACTTCCACCTGGAGTTCGGGGTCGAAAGCAGCGAAAACCTTCTTCGCCACCTCGATGCCGGCGAGGATACCGTCTTCCTTTATGATAAGCTGCGATTTGCCCATTGCATCAGCAGGTATGCAGCACAATGTGGTATGGTCGCCGTCGCCGATGTCCTCTGCAAACGACAAGTCGATCAGTCTGTCTTCCAATTCGTCAACTGTAAGCATATTGTAGTTTCTTTTAGTGAAAATATAAATCTATTTAAACCGTTTCTTCTGTTTAAGCCTTTTCCTCCGCCAGAAAGAGTCGCCCCTCCTCATCGTATTGCAGGATGGCCGTACCCCCTCTCCATACCGTCATAGCCAGTTCGCCGTGGAAGGTTTTTACCTCCGTGACCCGACCGTCGACGAGGGTGAGCACTCCCATGTGGTACACAGTGCCGTCGGGCATCACAATCTCGTGATAAGCCACTCTATTACCGCGTTTCTCCATACGTGTTAATTATGACGTTCCAGCCCTTCGGCCTCCATTTTCTCTTTCAGCGTACGCGGCGGCAACAGCGGTGACGGTTTGTTCTTTCCTATAGAATCCCTCGTCAGTGAGTCAGAAAGTGGTGTGGTTTGCTCTGTGGCAGGAGGTGTGGTTTGCTCCTCTGGTTTCGGTGTGGTGCGCATGCGTATAAGCGCCATGTTTTTGAGGCTGAGCAGTTTGAGCGTTTCAGAATCGTTGTTCTGTCCGCGCATCAGTCCCACGAAGCCTTTTATTTCTTTCACCCCAATGCTGTCGTTGTCGACAATCTGGAGTGAATAGTGCGAGTCGGAGTAAAGCCGCAAGTTCTGTGAGGCGATGCTGTCGTTGGCAAGCACCACAGAGAGGAAGGCATACGCATCTTTCGAACCATCCTGGAAGATGAACTGCGTATCGAAGATGAGCATCACCTTGTCGCCCTTGTGCATAGTAGAATCAGGTTTCACGCTGAAGGAGACCAGATTGAAGGGCGGATAAGGCATGAGCACTGCCGATGTCGCATCGTTCCAGATGAGCGCCGTGTCGCCGGTATGGGTGAGTTTGCCAAATTGTCCCAGTTCGTTGTCTTTGGGCTGTGCGCCAAGCGCCACCGACTCATCCTGCAAGCGTTTGTTTACCTTGACATAGATGTCGTGCAGTTGGTCGCAATGGCGGTAATAATAGACCATGGAAGAGTCGAAGTCCGCCTTTGTGATGCCATGTTTCTCAAAGACCGCCTTTAAATACTCCATTCTTTTCTGGTCGGAAGTAGAGTAGTTGGCATCGACATACGCCATTCCCTCTGCCAACTGATAGTCGTAGAGAATCCGCTCCATCTTTCCCGGTTTGATTACCCCTTTGGGTACCCCGGGTTTGCATGCAAACAACGACAGCGCGATGCATACGACCGATAGGCATTTGAGGGGAGAAAAGACGGCGTGATGCTTCATAAGGCGTTGTGATAACAATGGTTTCGCGTATACCTCTTTATTCTGTTTTGCCGTCACCCTCTGCGTTTTCAGCTTTGTCATCGCCCTCAGCCTTTTCCGCTTTGTCATCGGATAACGAGAGTTGTGCGAGTTCCTTCCTGTAGAAGAGCAGGATGGCCACCACTCCGACACTGATGCAAGAATCGGCGAAATTGAATATCGGGCTGAAGAAGATGAAATGGTCACCGCCCCAGAAGGGCAGCCACTGCGGCAAGTCGGTCTCAATGAGCGGGAAGTAGAACATATCCACCACTTTTCCCATGAGCATGGGCGCATAGCCCTCGCCCCATCCCACGAATGAAGAGACGAGGAAGGGTTGCGACTCAGAGAAAATCATCCCGTAGAAAAGGCAGTCGAAGATGTTGCCTGCCGCCCCTGCCGTGACCATGGCGAGGCAGACGAGATAGCCCATACGCACCTCGTTCTTCTTGACGAGGCGATAGATATATACACCCAGCACCGAGACGGCCACGATACGGAAGAGGCTCAGCACCAACTTGTTGATGAAAGTCATTCCGTAGGCCATGCCGTTGTTTTCGATAAAGAGGATATAGAACCAGTCGGTCACCCTTATCGACTCATGCAGGCACATATTGGTCTTCACCGCGATTTTAATCACCTGGTCGATGATAATCGCGGCGAAGATGATGAGGCATACGATTTTTCCTTTTGAAAAGAATTTACGCATTACGAAAACTATTTGCGTCGTGCGTTTTTCGATGCCACGCTGAGTGTGGCATGTGGTACGGCGCGCAGACGCTCTTTGGGGATGAGCTCACCGGTCACTCTGTCAATGCCATACGTTTTGTTTTGTATGCGAATGAGAGCGGCCTCGAGGCCCTGGATGAATTTTTGCTGCCGGCTTGCCAACTGAATCAATTCTTCCTTGCTCTGTGTGGCACTACCCTCCTCGAGGATTTTATAGGTGGGGGATGTGTCGACCACATCGTTGCCGTCGGCATTCATCAGCTGTCGCATCAACTCGTTGTAATCTCTTTTAGCAAGAGCCAGTTTATCTTCGATGATGACACGGAACTCTTCTAAATCCTCATCACTGTATCGTTTAATTTCGGCCATAACGTGATAGGTTAAAGTTTTTGTTTAAGTATATTGTTAGATTTTTTGAATAGAGATATTCAGTTTGAAGTCGTCAAATTCCGTATCCTTGCCATCATTCTCTGCAAAAGAGATGCTGTCTGCCAGCACCTGGTTGCAGACGTTGTCGCCATAGCCCTCCACAGCCTCTTGCATCTTGGCATTGGGCGAGATGGTTACATTGATGCGGTCGGTTATCTCCAGTCCCGTCTCCTTGCGAAGGTTCTGGATACGGTTGATCAGTTCTCTTGAAAGGCCCTCCCTGCGGAGTTCTTCGGTGAGTTTGACATCGAGTGCCACGGTGAGGTTGCCATCGTTGGCCACCAGCAATCCCGGGATGTCCTCGTTGATGATTTCCACATCGGCCAACTCGACGGTCACCTTCTGTCCTTCTACATCGAGGTTTACGATGCCATCGTTTTCGAGTGTGGCAATCTCTTGCTGAGAGAGACCAGCCACGGCAGCAGCCACCGCCTTCATCAGTTTGCCGAATTTCTTGCCCATGATGCGGAAGTTGCACTTCACCTTCTTGACGAGCACATCGCTGCCCTCCACGAATTTCAGTTCCTTCACGTTCACCTCATTGAGGATGAGCGCAGCCACGGCTTCGATGTCCGCTTTCTGTTCGGCATCGGTAGCCGGAATCATGAGGCTCTGCAGCGGTTGTTTCACCTTGATGTCGACTTTCCTTCTCAGTGCGAGCACCATAGACGTGATTTTCTGTGCAATCTCCTGCCTCTTCTCAAGCACCTTGTTCACGTAGAGATCGTTGGCCTTGGGGAAGGCATCGAGATGTACGCTGTCGACGCCGCGTCCAGTGACGGAGGTCAGGTCGCGGTAGAGTTGGTCGGCATAGAAGGGAGCGAAGGGAGCCAAGAGTTTGGAAATGGTTTCCAGGCACAGATAGAGCGTCTGGTAGGCCGACAGTTTGTCGGCATCCATTTCCTTGCCCCAGAAGCGTTTTCTGTTGAGACGTACAAACCAGTTGGACAGATCCTCGCTCACGAAGTCATCGATGAGTCGACCAGCCCTTGTTGGTTCATACTGCTCAAGGCACTCATCGACACCCTTTACGAGCGTCGTGAGGTCGGATAGAATCCAACGGTCGATTTCGGGTCGTTCCTCGAGAGGCACGTCCGGCTGACTGTAGTCGAAACCATCGACGTTGGCATACATTGCGAAGAAATTATAAGTGTTGTACAAAGTGCCGAAGAATTTTCTCCTTACCTCGTCGACACCTTCCGGATCGAACTTCAAGTTGTCCCAAGGCTGTGAATTGGTCATCATGTAGAAGCGCAGAGGGTCGGCACCGTAGGTCTCGATTGTCTCGAAAGGATCCACGGCATTGCCCAGTCGCTTGCTCATCTTAGAACCTTTAGCGTCGAGCACGAGTCCTGAAGAAATGACATTTTTGTAAGCCACGCTGTCGAAAATCATGGTCGAGATGGCATGAAGTGTGAAGAACCAGCCGCGCGTCTGGTCGACGCCCTCGTTGATGAAGTCGCAGGGGAAAGCCACGTTTTTGTCGATAGCCTCCGCATTTTCGAAAGGATAATGTACCTGTGCGTAGGGCATGGCACCCGAGTCGAACCACACGTCGATAAGGTCGGTTTCCCTCTTCATCGGCTTTCCTGTTTCGCTCACTAAGACAATCTCATCGACATACGGTCTGTGCAGGTCGATGCGGTCGTAATTCTCCTGTGAGTAATCGCCCGGCACGAAGCCCTTGTCCTTGAAGATATTGGAAGCCATGACACCCTGAGCCACTGCCTTTTCCATCTCGTTGTACAGTTGCTCTAACGAACCGATGCACAGTTCCTCGCCGTCCTCACTGCGCCAGATGGGCAGCGGTGTGCCCCAGAAGCGGCTTCGGCTTAGGTTCCAGTCGTTGAGGTTCTCAAGCCAGTTGCCGAAGCGTCCCGTTCCTGTGGACTCCGG
Source organism: uncultured Prevotella sp. (assembly GCA_905235975.1). Lineage (GTDB taxonomy): Bacteria > Bacteroidota > Bacteroidia > Bacteroidales > Bacteroidaceae > Prevotella. The sequence goes on along the minus strand of CAJONT010000056.1, from coordinate 1,870 downwards.
TTTCCAGTTGATGGTGGCATTGAGTTCCAGCATACGCTCCTTGCAGGCACTGCTCCTGATGAACCAGCTGTCGAGCGGGTAATAGAGCACCGGTTTGTCGGTACGCCAGCAGTGCGGGTAGTTATGGACATGTCTTTCTGTCTTAAAGGCTTTGTTCTCCTGTTTGAGGTCCATGCAGATGCTCATATCGAGCGTCTCGTCCTTGTCGGTGAGGGTGTCGTCGTAAGCATTCTTCACATATCTGCCGGCATAGCGTGCCCAGAGGTCGCTGTTGACCGAAGTCTTGACGAAGTCCTCGTCGAGGTCTTCGAAGGCGAAGTACTTGCCGGAGAGATCGACGATGGGACGCTTGTTGCCCTTCTTGTCGACCACGACGATGGGCGGCACGCCTGCCTTCTTTGCCACGAGTGCGTCGTCGGCACCGAAGTTGGGCGCGATGTGTACGATACCCGTACCGTCTTCCGTGGTCACATAGTCGCCCGGGATGACTTTGAATGCACCACCTTCGAGCGGCATAATCATGGGCAGGAGCTGACTGTATTCCATACCCAGGAGGTCGGTACCCTTATAGTGGCCTACGATTTTCCAAGGAATCACCTTGTCGCCCTTCTTGTAAGCGTCGAGGTCGGCATCGCGTCCCTTCTCGTTGAAATAGGCCGACAGTCTTGCCTCTGCGAGTACGACGGAGATTTTCTCGCCTGTGTACTGGTTGAACGTCTGTACGCAGACATAGTCAATCTTCGGTCCCACGCAGAGTGCGGAGTTGGCTGCCAAGGTCCACGGTGTGGTGGTCCATGCAAGGAAGCACGGTGTGCCCCATTGCGCCATTTCCGGTTTGGGGTTCTTCATAAGGAATTGTGCCGTGACGGTGAGGTCTTTCACGTCGCGGTAGCATCCAGGCTGGTTGAGCTCATGACTGGAAAGGCCCGTTCCGGCAGCCGGCGAATAAGGCTGGATGGTATAGCCTTTGTAAAGGAGGCCTTTGTCGTAGAGCTGTTTTAGGAGCCACCAGAGTGTCTCGATGTATTTGTTGTCGTAGGTGATATACGGATTGTCGAGGTCGACCCAGTATCCCATTTTCTCGGTGAGGTCTCTCCACTCTGCGGTATAGGTCATCACGTTCTCCCGACACTTCTGATTGTAGTCGGCCACGGAGATGTAGTTTTTGCTTTCCTTATTGTCGATATCAGCTTTCGTGATGCCCAGAATTTTCTCCACGCTGAGTTCCACGGGGAGTCCGTGCGTGTCCCAGCCGGCCTTTCTGTGCACCTGGAAGCCCTTCATGGTCTTGTAACGGTTGAACGTATCTTTAATGGCTCTTGCCAGGACATGGTGAATGCCCGGGTGTCCATTGGCAGAGGGAGGTCCCTCATAGAAAACGAACTGTGGGCATCCCTCTCTCTCCGTCACAGAGCGACGGAACAAATCATTTTTCATCCACGACGCAAGCACTTCTTGGTTGGTCTGCGTCAAGTTAAGTCCCTTGTATTCGGCAAATTTTTTAGCCATTTTTATCTTGCTGTTTATATAATTATTTAATTTAAGGTGCAAAAATAATAATTTCCTCTAAGAAACTTTCATAAAAAAAGAATTTTCTAAAATAAAATTATTCGAGGCGAGGAAGTCTTTCTATGTGAGATAGGGTTATAGGCAATCTTTGCGGTGCTATTGTGGTAGGTTTGGAAACATTGTTTCACTCGGCTGGATTTTTAAATTCCAGCCGAGTGAAACAATTGAAATACTAAAGGTGGGTTCTGTTAATTATGCAAATTTTGAAGGCAGATTCCATCGATTTCGTTTCGGTCGCTTTTTGCTTTTATTCGGTGCAAAGCGTCAAGTCTCATCCGTTGTGTAGCCCGCTACATGCCTT
>CAJONT010000055.1 GCA_905235975.1 uncultured Prevotella sp. | reverse complement strand
GGGCTTAGAGTTAATGCCCTTTCAGGGCGCATTGCGATGAACTTGCGAAACTTGAAAAATTTGGGATTTTCTTTCTCATTGCGCTCGCTTATTTGTAACTTTGACTTCGCCGAAGTTACGGTCACTCGGCAAAAAGAAAGAAAAAAACGTTTTTCTTTCTTTTTGCGCTCGCTTATTTGTAACTTTGCCAAATCAAAAGAATAGATTATGAAAAAGACCTTATTATTATTGTTAGGGGGTGTTTGCGCACAGGTGATGGCGCAGCGGTATGACACACCCGCGATTCCGCGTGATGAAGCTTTGGAGAGTAGAGTGGAACAGACACTCGCAAAAATGACATTGGACGAGAAAATCGGACAGATGCTCGAACTCAACATCGACATGATGGGCGGTTTGGTTCCCGAAGCCACGCCAAAAAAGAAAAAGAAAGGAATTATAGAAGGACCTGCCAAAATGACTTGGCAGCTCAACGAAACCACAATCGACACACTGATTTCTAAATGGAAGGTGGGTTCCATCCTGAACACGCCGCAGACACGCGCCTCCACCATCGCACAGTGGCAGAAATGGATTACACTGATACAGGAGAAGTCGATGAAACACCTCGGCATCCCCGACATATACGGACTTGACCATAACCACGGCGTGACCTACACGCAAGGCGGCACCCTCTTCCCGCAACCCATCAACCTCGGTGCCTCGTTCAACGTGCGCCTCGCCGAACAGATGGCACGCGTGACTGCCTACGAGAGTCGTGCGGGCAACTGCCCCTGGGTGTACAACCCCGTGTTGGACCTCGGCCGCGACCCACGCTGGTCGAGAATCTGGGAAAGCTTCGGTGAAGACGCCATCGTGAACGCCCGCATGGGCGAAGCCGAGGTGGCCGGTTACCAAGGCGGCGACCCGAACCACTTGGGTAAATTCAACGTGGCGACCTGCGTGAAGCACTATATGGCCTACGGTGCTCCCTTCACCGGCAAAGACCGCACTCCTGCCTATCTGTCGCCCTCCATGCTGCGGGAGAAATATTTCGAACCCTTCCGTGCCGCCATCCGTGCCGGCGCCCTGTCGGTCATGGTGAACTCAGGCAGTATAAATGGTGTGCCCGTACATGCCAGTCATGAGTACCTTACCAAATGGCTGAAGGAAGACCTCAACTGGGACGGCATGATTATCACCGACTGGGCCGACATCAATAACCTCTTCACCCGCGAGAAAGTGGCCAAAGACAAGAAAGACGCCATCCGCATCGCCATCAACGCCGGCATAGACATGAGCATGGACCCCTACAGCGTGGATTTCTGCATCCTGCTGAAAGAACTGGTGGAAGAAGGTCAGGTGAGCATGACACGCGTCGATGATGCCGTGCGCCGCATCCTACGACTGAAATACCGCTTGGGGCTGTTCGACAACCCGAACACCGGCGGCAAGGACTATGCCGAATTCGGCTGTCAGGGCTTCGCCGACATGGCGCTGCATGCCGCTGAGGAGAGCGAGGTGCTGCTGAAGAACGAAAACAATATTTTGCCGCTGAAGAAAGGCAAGAAGATACTGCTCACGGGACCGAACGCCAACCAGATGCGTTGCCTGAACGGCGGTTGGAGCTACACCTGGCAGGGTTCCAATGCTGAAGACCTGTCGGAAAACTACAATACCATCTATGAAGCCCTCTGCCTGAAATACGGCGCAGAGAACGTCACATTAGAGCAAGGTGTGACCTACAACGAAAAAGGTGCCTACTATGAGGAGAACACGCCTGAGATAGACAAGGCTGTCCGCGCTGCCGAAGGTGCCGACGTGATTATCGCCTGCATCGGTGAGAACAGCTATTGCGAGACGCCCGGAAACCTCTCCGACCTGTGGCTCTCGGAAAACCAGCGCAACCTCGTGAAGGCGCTGCACAAAACCGGCAAGCCCATCATCCTGATTCTGAATGAAGGTCGTCCGCGTCTCATCGCCGACATCGAGCCACTTGCCGATGCCGTCGTACACATCTTCCTGCCCAGCAACTACGGTGCCGATGCCCTCGCCAACCTGCTCTCTGGTGACGTGAACTTCTCCGCCAAGATGCCCTATACCTATCCGAGAGAAATCAACTCGCTCGCCAACTACGACTACAAGGTGAGTGAGGAGGTGGGCACCATGTCGGGCGCCTACAACTACGACGCCAAGGTGTCGCTGCAATGGCCCTTCGGCTACGGCCTCAGCTACACCCAATTCACCTACAGCAACCTGCGCGTGGACAAGACCCATTTCACCGCCGACGACAAGTTGACCGTGAAGGTGGACTTGACCAATGCCGGCAGTGTGGCAGGAAAAGAGCCTGTGCTGCTCTACTCGAGCGACCTTGTGGCCTCGATAGTGCCCGACAACAAACGGCTGCGCGCGTTCACAAAGGCTGACCTTGCACCCGGCCGCACAGAGACCATCACCTTCGTGCTGCCCGCCAAAGACCTCGCCTTCGTAGGCGCCGACGGCCGCTGGACGTTGGAAGAGGGCGACTTTGTGCTGAAGGTGGGCAAAGAAACCGTCACCGTGCACTGCGACAAGACAAAGGTGTGGTAACTCACCATGAAAATAAGCCGAACAGATAACGGAATGGTCAGCAAGAATCAGTTGAAGGAAGTACGCCAGTTGGCGCAGAAGAAGCACCGCGTGGCGCAAGGGCTGTTTGTGGCAGAAGGGCCCAAGGTGGTGGGCGACCTGATGGCGGTGATGCCGCCGCGACAGGTGTTCGCCCTCGCCGAATGGCAGTCGCCTACCCCCTGTCCGCACCTCACCACCGTCAGTCCCGACGAACTGCAGCGACTGAGTTTCTTGCAGCATCCGCAACAGGTGGTGGGCATCTTCCCCCTACCCGACCCCGCCCCCGTAACGCAGGAGCAGATAGGCGACATCGTGCGCCGCGAACTGGTCATGGCCCTCGACGGGGTGCAAGATCCCGGCAACCTTGGCACCATCATACGGTTGTGCGACTGGTTCGGCATTACCTGGATTGTATGCAGTCGCGACACCGCCGATGCCTACAACCCCAAGGTGGTGCAAGCCACCATGGGGAGTATCGCGCGGGTGAAAGTCGTGTACACCGACCTGCCCGCTCTGTGCCGCCAACTGAGCGGGAAATGCCCTGTGTACGGCACCCTGCTCGACGGCGACAACCTCTATCACACACCCTTAGAAGGGCACGGCTTGGTGGTGATGGGCAATGAAGGCAACGGGCTCAGCGATGCAGTCCGCCACTGCGTGACACACCGCCTGCGCATCCCCTCCTATCCCCCCGACCGCCCCACCGCCGAGAGTCTCAACGTGGCCATGGCCACCGGCATCATCTGCGCCGAGTTCAGGCGCCGTTTCCCTTAAAAACAACCCATTATGGAAAGAGAATCATTGTTCAAAGACCGGAGTTTTTCCTCCGTCATCGCCAATGCCTACAGGGCACAAACCGACTATATAGGCAAGATATTGAAAGCCTCGTGGTTGCCCGCATTGCTCACCGGCGTGTGCTACGCCACCATGCTCATCCTGCTGCTGCCCGATGAAGCCCACCCCATACCCAGTCTGACCTCAGGCATCGTTGCTCTGCTGTGTGCCGTGGCGGGACTGTTCTTCTTTACCTGGGCGTTCAGCAGGGTGATGAGCCTGCTCAACGAAAGGCCCAGACGGTGGAATCTGAAGCGGACCATCATAATGACCCTCAACCTGATTGTGATATACATCGTGTTGGCGATGGTCGTCACAGGGCTGTTGATACTCCTCATCAAGGTCATGGGCAAGGATCCCATCCATATCCTATTCGACAAGATGTGGGTGCTCCCGCTATTTGTCCTCTGCCTGACACTCCTCATCCTGCCCTTCTACTACATCACGATGCGCTACATGGACCAGCCCGACGTGCGGTTCTGGAAAGACCTGTGGGGCGGCTACAAGCGCGGTCTGCGCTACTTCGGCTTCATCTTCCTCACCCTGTTCGTGTGCCAAATCATTATGGCGCTGCTGATGACATTGGTGATGATGCCCTTCGTGATTCTGATGATGGCCCACTCGGCTTCGTTCTGGGGCACGATGCTCGGCGATGCACCCGACATGCCCGGCTATTTCCCCATCCTGCTGTGGGCGACCGCCGTGGCAGTCCACTTTGTGGCATTTGAGATTTACACATACGTCATCATCGTGACTTACCTGACGTATGGCTCCATCGAAAAACAAGAGGCAGACAGACGAGAACGCCTCCTTACCATTCACAACACCGACCATGAAAGAGAAAATCCTATTCATTGACCGCGACGGCACCCTGATAGCCGAACCCGAAGACGAACAGATAGACAGTTTCGAGAAGCTGCGCTTCCTGCCCGGCGTGATGCGTAACCTATGGCTCATACGTCAGAAACTCGACTTCAAATTCGTCATGGTGTCGAACCAAGACGGTCTCGGCACAGATTCGTTTCCTGAGCCCACCTTCTGGCCGGTTCACAATTTCATCCTGCAGACATTGGCAGGCGAAGGCATCACCTTCGATGCCATCCACATAGACCGTCACTTCCCCGCCGACAATCATCCCGACAGGAAACCCGGCACGGGGATGCTGAAAGCCTACATCGACAACCCGCAGTATGACTTGGCCGGCAGCTTCGTCATAGGCGACCGCGAGACCGACCGGCAGTTGGCGGAGAACTTAGGATGCCAGGCACTCATCTTGGGAGAGAACGGCTTAGACTGGGACGGCATCGCCGAACGCCTCATTGCCGGTGAGCGGAAGGCAAGCGTGCGCCGCACAACGAAGGAGACCGACATTGAGATAGCAGTGAACATCGATGGTGAGGGGCTCTGCGACATCTCCACCGGCCTCGGTTTCTTCGATCACATGCTGGAACAGATAGGCAAGCACGGCAAGATAGACCTCACAGTGCATACGAAGGGCGACCTGCACGTGGACGAGCACCATACCATAGAGGACACCGGCATCGCCCTCGGAGAATGTATCCTGAGGGCGTTGGGTGACAAACGCGGAATAGAGCGCTACGGCTACACGCTGCCCATGGACGACTGCCTGTGCACGGTGGCCCTCGATTTCGGCGGGCGCCCATGGTTGGTGTGGGATGCCCCCTTCCACCGAGAGCGCATAGGCGACGTGCCCACGGAGATGTTCCATCATTTCTTTAAGAGCCTGAGCGATGCCTCAAAGATGAACCTGCACATCAAGGCCGAAGGCACCAATGAGCACCACAAGATAGAGGGGATATTCAAGGGCTTCGCCCGCTCGCTGCGCATGGCAGTGAAAAGGGATATCTATCACTATGAGCTGCCCAGCACCAAAGGGGTGCTGTGAGATCATCAGGGAGCATCAGAGTAATCGGAGCAATCAGATTACTCAGATTACTCAGAGTACTCCGATTACTCCGATTACTCAGATTACTCAGAATACTCCGATTACTCAGAATACTCAGATTACTCAGAGTCCTCAGATTACTCAGAAAAATAGATATTTTTAAAACAAATATTATGGAGAAAGTTATTGTAAGATCTTTTGAAGACCTTGCCTCTTACGAGGGCAAGGAGTTGGGGGTATCGGAATGGTTAGAGGTGACGCAGGAGCGCATTAATCTCTTCGCTGATGCCACACTCGACCACCAGTGGATACATGTGGATACAGAACGGGCTAAAGAAGAAAGCCCCTATAAGAGCACCATCGCACACGGATATCTCACCGTGTCGCTGCTGCCTTATCTGTGGAACCAAATCATCGAGGTGCAAAACCTCAAGATGCAGGTGAACTACGGCATGGACAAAATGCGCTTCGGCATTCCCGTGGTCACCGGCAGCCGCATCCGCATGGCCGCAAAAGTGCACCAAGTGCAAAACCTGCGCGGCATCTGCAAAGCCGAAATCGATTTCAAAATCGAAATCGAAAACCAAAGAAAACCTGCGCTGGAAGGACTCGCCACATTTCTTTATTATTTTAAGTAAGAGGCAGGATGTGTCAAAAATGGACACATCCTCCTTTTTTGTTCTATAATATCTGTTTTGTCAGCGATGCTGTTTTCTGGCTTTGGCGGCCATTTTCTT
>CAJONT010000054.1 GCA_905235975.1 uncultured Prevotella sp. | reverse complement strand
TGACGTCGTCGCCCACCTTAATCTGTGTGTTGCCCTCCACCCAGCTCTTGTTCTCCAAGAAGTAGGTGGCATAGATGTAGAACTGATCGTTCTCGGTGCCGTCGTCGCTGATGTAGAAGGTGGCGGTGCCGTACTGCGCGCTGAAGGTGTAACGGATGGACGAAATCTTACCCTTGATGTAGTAGCTCTCGTCGGTCACCTGACCCACTTCGAGTGTGGAGGCCAAGTCGTTGGCTGCCACGGCATTGAACGGGTCGCTCAGCGTACCGCTGCCGGTACCGGCACTTTCCTCTTTCACAAAGGTCTTCTCCACCACGGCGCTCTCATTGCCGTCGTAGTCTTCCTCGTAGGCCTTCACGGTAGTCGTCTCGGTGAGGGTGAAGGGCGAGGTGTACAGCTTGGCAGTGCTGGAGCTCACGGGGTCGCTGTTGTCGGTGGTGTAGTAGACAGCGAAGTCGGGGTTCGAAGGCGTGATGGTCACCGTGGTAGACCCCTTGAAGGGCGTATTGCCCGAGATGCTGAGCTGCTGAGGCTCGGGTGCGCCCACCTCTACGGTGATGCTCGTCATGCGCACTTGGTTGGTGCTGGCCACCCAGGATACTTGGGCAGCGTCGCCGCTCCAGTTGCCGTCATTGCCGCTGTAGGTGTAGTTGCCGCTGCTGCAGTCGGTGAAACAGCCGGGGCCGTATTTGGCATCGTCCTTGGCGGTGCAGGTGAACGAGATGGAGGTGATGTTGCCTACTGTTGAGCTGACAGTGAATGTGGAGCCTTTGTAGACACGATACTGCTGTCCGTTTCCGAACGAGCCGGTGGGGCTGGCGGAGATGGTGATGCCGTCTTTGGTCACTTGGTCTTCGCCCGTGCTGCTGCCTTCCTGGGCACCGAGGTCAGAGGCAGGGTCAAACACCACCGTGGTGGCGAGAGCCTGTCCGCAAACCATGGCCATGAAGGCGAGAATCGTTGCGTGAAAAATTTTTTTCATGAATGTAAAATTAAGTTTATGAATAAGTTTTTGTGTTGTCTTGTTCAGCTGGCGGGAGAGGGCTATTTGCCCTTTCCCTCCATTTCGAGAGAGGCCCAGATGAAAGGACCCACTCCCTTGGCGTCGTTGTCGCGTACCGGTTCGCTCATGTAGTAGTCAAAAGAGCCGTCGCGCTTGTAGTTGGGTTTCTCCACATAGGGACCGGGGGCGGGGCCGAGGCCCGACACCTCGCAGCAGCGGGTCAGCGAGATGCTCTTGTCGGCGTTCACGCGGATAAACTGCTTCAGGATGCCCTCGTAGGCCTTCACGCCGGCCTTCTTGTAGCTCTCGCCAAGGTAGCCTTTGCGCACACCCTTCAGCAGGCAGTAGGCAAACATCGACGAGCAAGTCGACTCGAGGTAGTTGCGCGGGTCTTGCACGTCGAGCACGTCATACCACACGCCGGTAGCCTTGTCCTGGTACTTCACCACGGCCTGCATGGCCTTCTGGAACAGCTCCACCACCTTGTCGCGGCCTTCCGTGCCCTCGGGCAGTGCGTCGAGCACCTCTATCATGGCCATTGTGTACCACCCTAAGGCTCTGCCCCAGGTGTGCTTCGACAGACCGGTCTCCTTGTCGGCCCAGAAGGCTTCATGGGTCTCGTCCCAGGCATGTTTCCACAACCCCGTCTTGGCATCGTAGGTGCGGGCTCCGGTCTTTGTGATTTGGTCGATGGCATCGGCATAGTATTTCGGGGCTTTCTTGCCTTTCAGCGCCTCGGCGGCGTAGGTGTAGTAGGGCAGACCCATGAAGATGCCGTCGAGCCACACCTGGTTGGCATAGATGGCTTTGTGCCACCACACGCCCTCTTTGGTGCGAGGCTGCTTCTCAAGTTGCTTGTACAGGGTTTTCAGTGCTTTCTCCATGCCCTTGGTGCGCAGTTCGGGGAATTGCTCCTGCATGCGGAAGATGTAGCGGGCGGTGCGCACGTTGTCGAGGTTGAAGTCTTCGTATTTGTAGCCCGTGATGTTGCCTTTCTCGTCAATCATCGTGGTGGGGTATTCCTTCAGGTAGGAAGCTATCTTCTCGTCGCCGTAGGCAAGGTAGGTGTCGAGCATACCCTCCTGCTCAATGCCCATCACATAGCTCCATCTGGGCTTCTGGGCGAAGTCGAGCAGGTAGGGGTGTGCCACGCGCTGCATCTCCGAGTAGGTCATCCACTGGCTGTAGGGGTAGGGGTTCTCGGCGAGCAGCAGCGAACCGTTCACCATCACGTTGTCGATGAACAGGTCGTGGCTCTTGCCCGTGCGGTGCAGGCCCTTGTCGAGCACGCCGTCGAAACGGCAGTTCTTCACATGTATGTTGTACACGTTGTCCACATCGTCAAGTCCGTTCACCAAGATGCCGTACTTGCTCTTCTTGCACGTCACGTCTTCCATGTACACGTTGCGCACCGTGGGGTTGAAACCGCGGCAGCAGTTCTCGTTGGGTTCGTAGTTCAGGTTGATGCGCATCACGGCCTCACGGCACTGTCCCACCGTCACCTTGCGCATGAAGATGTTCTCTATCACGCCGCCGCGGCATGAGTTGGTCTTGATGCGGAGCACGCGGTCCAGGTCGGGGGAGTCCATCTGGCAGTTCTCCACGAACACGTTGCGGCAGCCGCCGCTTATCTCACTTCCTATCACCACACCGCCGTGGCCGTCTTCCATCACGCAGTTGCGCACGATGATGTTCTGGCTCGGGATGTTCCACTTGCGGCCGTCGGCATTGCGTCCGCTCTTGATGGCGATGCAGTCGTCGCCGGTGTGGAAGGTGCAGTTCTCTATCAGCACACGGTCGCACGACTCAGGGTCGCAGCCGTCGCCGTTGGGACCCTCGTTCCATATCTTCACGCCGCGCACGGTGATGTCGTTGCTCAGCAGGGGGTGGATCACCCAGAACGGTGAGCGGAGAAGGGTGACGTCTTCTATCAGGATGCCGTCGCACTTGTACAGGTTGATGAGCTGGGGACGCAGGCCCTTGCCCTTGCCGTAGATACGCTCACTCACGTCGATGCCGTTCTCGGCCTGCTTCAGGAGGTCCTGGCGGGTCACCTTCTGCGACTCGGCCTGTCCCTCCACATAGCCGAAGTGGTCTTTGCCGCACATGTTCCACCACGTGTCGTTGCTGCCGTTGCCGTCGATGGTGCCCGCACCGGTGATGGCGACATCGGTCTCACCGTAGGCGTAGATGCAGGGCGAGTAGTTGTACACGTCGATGCCCTCCCAGCGGGTGAGCACGGTGGGGTAGAGGTCGCGGTCGAAGGCGAAGAGGAGGGTAGCCCCTTTCTCCACCACAAGGTTCACATGACTCTTCAGACGGATGGCACCTGTGTTGTAGGTGCCGGCGGGTACCACCACCTTGCCGCCGCCGGCCTTGGCGCAGGCGTCGATGGCTGCATTGATGGCTTTCTGGTTCTTGGCAGCAGTGGCTTTCTCCGATGCACCGTATTTCAGCACGGAGAAGGTCTTGTCAGGGAACTGCAGTTGGCGAATGCTTTTCTCGATTTGTTTGTAGTCCGTGTCCCAGCCAGCTGCCTGCATCATCATGGGCAGCATGCACATTAACACGATGGTTTTCAAGTACTTCATTGTTCTGTTGTGTAGATTGGTTTTATGATTGTCTTTGTTGCTTAGGTATCTTT
>CAJONT010000053.1 GCA_905235975.1 uncultured Prevotella sp. | reverse complement strand
GTGCTCAATCCAGAAGTCGCGGATGCTCTTGTCGGGGTTGGCAAGAGAGAGGTCGCCGCTCTTGGGGTGCGAGAAGCTGGTGGAGTTGAAGTCGAGCTTCATGTTGACCTCCTTGGCCCAGTCGATCCAGCTCTGGAAGTGGCACACCTCCACCTGGTCGCGGTCCACGAACTTGCCGCCGAAGTCGCCATAGATTTCATGGAGGTTCAGGCGGTGGTTGCCGGCGAGGAGTGTTTTCACGAACTCGATGTCCTTGCGCACCTCGTCGATGTTGCGTGCGCGTCCGGGGTAGTTGCCGGTGGTCTGGATACCTCCGCTGAGTGCCTGGCTGCTTTCGAATCCCACCACATCGTCGGTTTGCCAGCAATGGAGTGAAATCTGCTGCTTCTGCAGGGTGTCAAGTACTTTGTCGGTGTCTACACCGACGGCTGCGTAGCGGTCTTTTGCTACGGCATAGGCTTTTTCAATCAGTTCTGCTTTCATCTTGATATTTAATTTGAGATAAGATTTGGATTTTCGGTTTTATGCGCGTGCGGTGACTTCGAGGTAGCGCTTGTAGGCCTCTGCCCACTTGTCGGCATCCTGCGGCAGGAACTCCTTGAGCTGCACGCTCTGTGCGATGATGCGCCGCATCTCCCATACGTCGCCCACGGCGCCGGATGCCTTGGCCTGCAGCATCACATTGCCTATGGCGGTGCCCTCCTGGGGTCCGGCGAGCACCTTCACGCCGCACGAGTTGGCAGTAAACTGGTCGAGGTACTCGTTGAGCGAGCCACCGCCGATGATGTGCAGCACGTCGAGGGGATAATCGGCCATTTCGCGTAGCCATCCGAACACCTGTCTGTAGCGCAGTGCGAGCGAGTCGAAGATGCAGCGGCATATTTCGGCATAGCCCTCGGGCACATGCTGGTCGGTGTCGCGGCAGTACTGCTGTATGGCGTCAACCATGGAGGCCGGATTGGCGAAGCAGGGAGCGTCGGGGTCGATGAGGCTCTGGAAGGGCGTCACCTTCATGGCCTCGGCCTGCAGTAGTCCGTGCGACGTGGGGGCATCGGTCCACTCCTTGCGGCAGCGCTCGTAGAGCCACATGCCGCAGATGTTCTTAAGGAAGCGCGTGGTGCCCTCTATGCCGCCCTCGTTGGTGAAGTTGCGGGCATAGCTCAGGTCGTTGATGATGGCATTTGGGGTCTCTATGCCCATGAGGCTCCAAGTGCCGCTGCTGAGGTAGGCGAAGTGTGCGTCGGCGGCGGGCACGGCAGCCACTGCGCTGGCGGTGTCGTGACCTGCCACAGCCACCACGGGCACGGCGCCGAGTCCGGTGGCGCGCTGCACCTCGGGAGTGAGTGCGCCGATGACGGTGCCCGGCTGCACCATCTTGCCAAACTGGCTACGCTTCAGCCCCACACTCTCGAGGAGTCCTTCGTCGAGGTCGCCGGTACGCGGGTCGAGGAGTTGCGAGGTGGAGGCGATGGTGTATTCACACACCTCCACGCCGGTGAGCATATAGCTCAGTGCATCGGGCACGAAGAGCACGCGGCGTGCCTGTGCGAGCGCGGAGTCGTTGTTGCAGCGCATGGCATAGAGTTGGAACAGCGAGTTGAAGTTCATGAACTGTATGCCGGTGATGTCGTAGACTTTTTTCTTGTCGACGACTTTCTCGAAATACTCCTCCATGCGTCGCACGGTGTGCGGGTCGCGGTAGGCGATGGGGTTGCGGAGGGGTGCGCCGTCTTCGCCGATGACGACGAAATCGACTCCCCACGTGTCGATGCCGATGGAAGTGATTGCGATGCCTTTCTGAGCGGCGAGTCGCAGTCCTTTCACCACCTCGTTATAGAGTGCGAAGATGTCCCAGTAGAAGTGTCCGCAGGTTTCGATAAGATTGTTGTCGAAACGAGTGAGTTCTTCGAGCGAGAATTTGCCGTTCTCCAAAGTGCCGATGATGGTGCGTCCGCTTGTGGCGCCCAGGTCTACGGCAAAGAAATTTTGTTTTTCTGTCATATTTGATTGGTTACGTGAGTAGTATAATGCAAAGATAGAACATAACGGCGTGTATATACCTCACAATTTGATTTAATATCTGAAAAATTTGGAAAGGGAGCGGAAGAGGGGCTGATTGGGGCGAAAAAAAATCGGATGTCGTCCCGACAACCGATTTTCAAAAACAAACTACTTAAAAACTAATCTACTAAAACAAATCAAAAAAATATGCTTCGCGGATCACTCCGGTACTTCTTATTGATGTGGTTGTGACAATGGGGCATAATCCCCCTGCCATTTCCCGCTGCAAAATTACAGCAAATTTCCTGATGTGGATATATTTTGTGTATAAAATTTGTCTAAAAAGGGAAAAAAATGCAGAAAACCGCAGTTGAGCCGCGGTTTTCTACATTTTTTGTCATGTTTACTTAGCATTTTACATCATTCCACCCATTCCCGGTGCGCCACCCATTGGCATGGCGGGCTTCTCCTCGGGATGGTCGACGATGAGGCACTCGGTGGTGAGGAACATGCCAGCGATGGAGGCAGCGTTCTCCAATGCTACGCGCACCACCTTGGCGGGGTCTACGACACCAGCCTTGCGGAGGTCCTCATATACATCGGTGTGGGCGTTGTAACCGAAGTCGCCCTCACCCTCGCGCACTTTCTGCACCACGACGGCACCTTCGCCACCGGCGTTGTATACAATCTGGCGGAGGGGTTCCTCGATGGCGCGGCACACGATGGCCACACCCGTCTTCTCGTCGGCATTGTCGCAGGCCACATCGGCTAGCACCTTCTGTGCACGGATATAGGTGGCACCGCCTCCTGCCACGACACCCTCTTCGATGGCGGCACGAGTGGCACGCAGAGCATCGTCGACGCGGTCTTTCTTCTCCTTCATTTCCACCTCGCTGTTGGCACCCACGAAGAGCACTGCCACGCCGCCTGCCAGTTTGGCAAGACGCTCCTGCAGCTTCTCCTTGTCATAGTCGCTGGTGGTGTTGGCAATCTCGTTCTTGATGGCAGCCACGCGGTTGGCGATGTCCTCTTTGTTGCCGGCACCGTCGACGATGGTGGTGTTGTCTTTCGACACGGTCACCTTGCCGCAGGTACCCAGCATCTCCATGGTGGCCTGCTCCAGTTTGAGACCCTTCTCTTCGCTCACCACAGTACCGCCGGTAAGGATGGCGATGTCTTCGAGCATGGCCTTGCGGCGGTCGCCGAAGCCGGGAGCCTTGACGGCGCAGATTTTCAGGCCGGAGCGGAGGCGGTTGACCACGAGTGTGGTGAGTGCCTCAGAGTCGACATCCTCTGCGATGACGAGGAGCGGACGTCCACTTTCGGCTGCGGGCTGCAAGATGGGGAGGAACTCCTTGATGCTGCTGATTTTCTTGTCGTAGATGAGGATGAGCGGGTTCTCCATCACGCACTCCAGTTTGTCGGGGTCGGTGACGAAGTAGCTGCTCAGGTAACCGCGGTCGAACTGCATACCCTCTACCACGTCGATGTGTGTGTCACGGCTCTTGCTCTCCTCAATGGAGATGACGCCGTCTTTCGACACCTTGCGCATGGCGTCGGCAAGCAGTTTGCCTATTTCCTTGTCGTTGTTGGCACTCACGGTAGCCACCTGCTCAATCTTGTTGTAGTTGTCGTCCACCTTCTCAGCCACGCCGGCGATGTAGTCGACCACAGCGGTGACGGCCTTGTCGATACCGCGCTTCAGGTCCATGGGGTTGGCACCTGCTGTGACGTTCTTCAGTCCCTCGGTAATGATAGACTGTGCCAGCACGGTAGCAGTGGTGGTGCCGTCGCCGGCATCGTCGCCGGTCTTCGAGGCCACGCTCTTCACGAGCTGTGCGCCAGTGTTCTCGAAGCGGTCTTCGAGTTCGATTTCCTTGGCTACGGTGACACCGTCCTTGGTAATCTGGGGAGCACCGAATTTCTTCTCAATCACTACGTTGCGTCCTTTCGGGCCGAGGGTCACCTTTACTGCGTTGGCCAGCTGGTCGACACCCTGCTTGAGGAGGTCGCGGGCCTCAATATTGAATTTAATGTCTTTTGCCATGATTTTGTTGATTTTTAATGTTTCTGATTATTTTTCGATAATGGCGAGCACGTCGTTCTGGCGCATCATGAGATATTTCTCGCCCTCAAACTCCAGTTCGGTACCGGCATACTTGCCGTAGAGGATGGTGTCACCCTCTTTGAGGATCATTTCCTCGTCTTTGGTTCCTTTACCGGCTGCCACGATGGTGCCTTTGAGGGGTTTCTCTTTGGCAGTGTCGGGGATGATGATGCCACCAATTTTCTCTTCTGCGGGTGCGGGAAGCACGAGCACCCTGTCGCCTAATGGTTTAATGTTCATAATCGCAATATTTTATTTATATGGTTCGTAAATTTTTCTGAGTGATCGGAGTGGTCGGAGTGATCGGAGTAATCAGAATAATCGGAGTAATCAGAGTAATCGGAGTAATCGGAGTAATCTGAATGATCTGAATGATCCGAGGGTTCTGAGCACACTTTGGATATAGCGAAAACCGTGCCAAACTGCCACGGAAGCGCAAATTTTGCATGTGAGAGGGATGAGATGGGCGGAAATGATTGCCGAGCGATTGACAAACTGTCAGCCTATCATGGGTGCCGATTGTGGGAGCGCTATCACCCTTATGAAGATGTAGAGCGAAAAATGCAATGCCTCCTAAATATTTATGGGGATTTTATTTGTGGAATTGTAAAAATATTGTAAATTTGCAGGGGGTATGGAGACCGTCTCTGTAACGCAAGGAGGAATGGAGGAAAAGCTTGCATGGCAGAGAATAGAGGCTTCGAGAGTCCTGATTATCCATTCAAAAAACATATCTGATTATACATTCAAGAAACATATCTGATTATACATTCAAAAACATAATTAAACCGCAAAGTTTTATGAAAAAACGTACTTTATTTATGTTGTTGGCGCTTGTGGCGTGCTGCATGCCCTCACTTGCCCACGACGTGGTTATCGACTGCGCTGAGATGCAGGCGAAGACGGTGAAACAAATTCTCTTTGAAGGCGAGGATGTAACCCTTGTGTTCGACGACAATTCCACACAGAAGTGCTTAGGCTCACTGTATCTCAACCTGGCCAATACGACTGGGCTCAGTGAGATGCGCTACTACGATGCCGCCAGTATAAAATTCAACGGCAGCGGCACACTCAACGTAAACGGCCTCGATCCCAAGCTGCCCATCACCCTGTACAGTGCTTCGGGTCAGGTGGTGATGCGTATCGCCGCCCCCAATGCCGAAACCGTGTCGATCGATGTGTCACGTCTCACCCCGGGCGTCTACATGATTGCCTCCGGTGTCAATACAATTCGTTTTGTCAAGCAATAACCCTATCACACCCATCCTGAAATCATGAAAAAGATTATACTTAGCCTTGTGGCAACCTTTATTGCGGTGAGTGCCATGGCCCACGTCTTGACCATCACCCTGAGCGACGGCACCGTGAAGGTGATTACCACCAGTGAACTGAAGTCGATTAACATCGACGGCCAGAAGATTACCGCCGTGGCTTACGACGGCAGCATTATAGAGGGACTCGCCAACATCGAGGTCCAGTCGATTGAGATGGACGACAAGGCCCACATCACCGACATTATCAGCAAGACGATATCGTTTGATTATTCCGGCATCACCTTAGGCAAACGCGATATCAAGATGGTGAACTATGTCTATCCGTCGGTGGATCCGATGGGCGACCCCATCACACTGTCGGCCACTATCCTCATCCCCGACGAAATCTACGACGGCACCAAGCCGAGTGATGGCATCTTGCTGTACAACCACTACACCCTCTGCGACAAGAATGAAGCGCCCACGCTCGGCACTTTCTCCTGCGAGGCAGTGCTGCTGGGCAGTTTTCTTAAGCCCAATTACATAATGGTGGAGAGCGACTTCTACGGTTTCGGTGCGACCGAACGTTTCCCCCAAGCCTATCTCTACGGCCAGACCAATGCCAAGGCTTCGATTGACGCTTACAATGCCGCCCTCGACATTCTCGAGGAGTTGCAAATAGAAAAAGGTAAGTATCTTTTCAACCTGGGCTACTCGAGCGCCGGCTACGATGCGCTCGCTGTTCTGAAAGAGGTGGACACGAACCACCACGGCATCATCAAATTCGACAAGACATTCAGTGGAGGCGGCCCGTACGATCTGCCTGTGGTGTACACCGACTATATAGAGAAAGACTCCATCTTGTATCTTTGCGCTGTTCCTCTGATGATTTCATCATTCAACGAGAGTGCCAAACTGGGCCTCGACTACTCCACCATCTTCCAGTCGCCGCTCGCAGAGAACATCTATGACTGGGTAATCGACATGAACTACGACAGCTGGACCATCAACGGCAAGATTGGCGCGGGCACGCTGGTGAGCGAAATGCTGCAGCCCGTCTATTGTGACATGGAGAGCGAAGAGTCCAAACAGTTCATGGAACTGTTTAAAGCCCAAAACCTCTCCACTGCCTGGGAGCCCGACCCCGAGAGCAAAATCTTCCTCCTTCACTCACGCGACGATGATTACGTCACCTTTGGTGCCGCACGTTCCATAACCGACTTCCTTACCTCGAAGGGCTTTCAGAAGAGCATCGTGCCAGGCCGCACCAATCTGGAAACCAACCTTGTGCTCAAGAAATTGGGACACATCTACGCCATGATTGTGTGGCTCGCGCAGACAAGTGCCGAAATTAAGGCATGGCCCGTCATATTCGCCACCCCAGAGAGCGAAGCTGCTTTCTATGAAATCGTGAACAGGAATCTGTCTATCGGCGAAATACTCGACTTCTTCAACGCGATGGGCTTAAATGCCAACGATGTGATTTACGTCTTGGAACAATACTTAAACAAAGAGGGTGAAAGCAGTGGCGATATATTAAAAGACGACATCTACGCCATGCTGGCATACTTAGGCATCTCTCCCGAAGAGTTTTCCGAGATGGCCGATGACAGCGGCATTGACATACATTTGGCGTATGCCCAGTTGAAAGCATGGCTCAAGACCCATCCGGGCGTGCTGACCAGCAACGGCGGCGGTGATGCCGAGGCCGTGATGCGCAGGATTTCTGCCGAGGAAGACGGTGAGCCAAACCTCATCCGCGCCTATAAGCAGCAGCTCATGGACAGCTACCGCCAGTCGGGTGTGCTCGAGAAAGCCAAGCACCAAAACAGTTTTAAATAAAGGAGCATTTTCCTTCTTCAGAAGGGAGTAATCTTTAGAAAAAGCAGCCATCCTGCACTATATGCGGGGTGGCTGCTTTTTTATGGAAG
>CAJONT010000052.1 GCA_905235975.1 uncultured Prevotella sp. | reverse complement strand
CTTAAATCTGTTGATAGGGATGATTGTTCGATTGGGTAAAAATACTTCAAATTCTTGACAACTCAAAAAATATCTCTTAAATATATGCGCACTTTTACATATTTTAAGTTCATTTGTGTCGGCATCTATTATTAATTGTTTACTTTTGCACATAGCTTTGCTGACGTGCCTTGACACTGCTGGAGGGCTGACCTTTTAATACGAATAACTTATGATACAAATGCGATTTGCCATCCTCTTCTCTTTTTGTACACTTTTTATGGCCGTTTTCGCACAGCAGGATGACCCCGCTGCCGAACTGAGGGCCAAAGCCGTGTCGACAGTGGCCGCCGACCAACCGGGTGCAGCCAGTTTGCAACAGCCCGCAACGGCCGAGGACGGCGCTTTGGATGTAGAAGAAGAGGGGGTGACGGCAGTTCTCGACAGCGATGTGATGGCCACAATGGCCAATGCCCATGAAGAAACCGATGACATCTTGGTGGAACCGGCCGAGAGTGAGAGTGTCCGAAAGTCGTTGAAACGCAAGTTTATAGAGGGCAACGCCGGCTTCATGTCGCTGGTGGCGCTTGCATTGGTGCTCGGTCTTGCATTCTGCATCGAGCGCATCATCTACCTCACCCTGTCGGAAATTAACACACGTCGGTTCCTTCACGACCTGGACGAAAAGATACAAGCTGACGACATAGATGGAGCCCTCACCCTGTGCCGAGACACAAGGGGCCCTGTGGCCTCTATCTGCTGTCAGGGCCTCATGCGCATCAATGAGAAGGTGGATGTCATAGAACGCGCCGTGACTTCCTATGGAGGTGTGCAGGCTTCTCTGCTCGAGAAAGGGTGCTCTTGGATCACACTCTGCATAGCTGTGGCTCCCTCTCTCGGTTTCCTTGGCACTGTGATAGGCATGGTGATGGCTTTCGACCAGATACAGAATGCCGGCGACATCAGTCCCACAATCGTGGCTGCGGGAATGAAGGTGGCGCTCATCACCACCATCTTCGGTATAATCGTGGCGCTCATCCTGCAACTCTTCTATAATTTTATCCTCACTAAAATAGAGAGTATCACTTCGGAGATGGAGGATGCCGGCATCACCTTGCTCGACTCTATCGTAAAATACAAAGCCAAGCGCTCCTAAGTCATGAGACAGTCTCCCTACCGCATTTCCAGTCTTGTGCTGAAGGTCCTGACGGCTGTTACAGCCCTTATGTTCCTGTCGTTCTTTACGATAGGCTATAACCGCTACTATCTGGAGGATACCCAGTTCAGGGCTCCGCTGCTCACCGATGTGCTCCTTTGGTTTGTCGGTCTCCTGCTTGCTGCTGCGGTGGCCGTCACCTCATGGTCGGTCGTGGTGACATTGCGCAGAAAGGGCACCTATGCAGCCCCTCAGGCAGGACAGGTGCCGCTCCGGCCCATTCACGGCGGCTTGGTGCTGTTTGTCGTGGTGGCGGCTGCCGTGACCTGGCTGCTCGGTTCATCGACACCCATGGCAGTGAACGGAGAGACGTTCACCTCTGCCTTCTGGTTGCGTACGGCCGACATGTTTGTCGGTCTCTGCGGCCTCCTTGCATTTGCAGCCTTGGCAGTGGTGGCCTTCTCCTCGTGGCTGTCGTTGCGTAAAAAATAAGTGCCTATGAGAAGAATGCGAGACAGACGTGAGATGCCGGGACTGAACACAGCCTCCGTGGCTGATATCTCCTTCACGCTGCTCATCCTTTTCCTTGTTGTCACATCAATCGACACGGAAAAGGGCATTCGACGGCGACTGCCGCCCAGTGTGCCAGACAAACAGCAAAACATGGACCAGGAAGTGGCTGCTCGAAACGTGATGCGTATCAGGCTTCTTTCCGACAATACCCTGACCATCGACGGGGATGCCGCGGCCTTCAGCGATATCAAACCGCGTGTGATGCGCTTTGTAGAAAATCCTGCCAATGCCGATGACCTGCCGGAAAAGGTCTTGTCCAACATCCCCCTGTTGGGCTACCTGCCTGTCACGGAGAAACACGTCATCCAACTGACGGCCGAAAGGGATGCTGACTATCAGTCATGGTTCAGCGTGCAGAATGAAATTGTGGCAGCCTATGCACAACTGCGCGACGACTTTACACAAAAGCATTTCGGATTGCATTACACAGCTTGTTCCGACCGCCAGAAAGAGGCAGCTCGCGCTTGCTACCCGCAGCGGGTGGCCGAAGAGTATATACGCCAGAAAGGAGGTGGACTATGAGACGCATCCAACGCAGAAAAATGCCGGGACTGAACACTTCCTCACTGCCAGACCTCATCTTCACCGTGCTCTTCTTTTTCATGATTGTGACCCATATGCGCAGTGTGCCGGTGAAGGTGGCCTGTCAGGCTCCTCAGGGGCATGAACTGTCTAAACTCATTAAGAAGACCACGGTGGTACACGTGTGGATAGGGCGCCCGATGGGAGGGCAGTCTGACGACTGGCAGATTCAGGTCAACGACCGCGTGGTGCCGCTGGCCGACTTGGTTGCCGTACTTGTGGCCGAACGGGAGCGTATGGCACCCGACGACATGGAGAATGTATATGTGTCGTTGAAGGCCGACCGCCAGGCACCTATGGGCATCGTGACCGATGTGAAATTGGCACTCCGCCGGGCCAATTTGTTGCAGGTGGCATATTCCGCCGTAGAAACACAGCCCGAGATTTCTCAGTAGCCAATAAACTAAGGATGTAAACGACAGGAAAATGTAAACAGTTTGTTATCATTTTATCTTTTGTGTAAAAACGAGAAGATTTGAAGTGATTTAGTAAAAAAAACAAGTTTTATTTTGTCCTAAAAGTGAATTTTGTTATCTTTGCACATAGTAATTAAAACCAAAACGAACGCTATCTTAAACAATTATGGCATATCACGGAATAGATGCATTAGACAAGAAAATCTTGAAAATGATTTCAAACGATGCACGCATAGCATTCCTTGAAGTGGCACGTGCATGCAATGTGAGTGGAGCAGCTATCCATCAGCGCATCCAGAAACTTACCAGTCTTGGTGTGATAAAGGGTTCGCAGTTTATCATCAATCCTGAAAAGATAGGCTATGAGACATGTGCCTATATCGGCCTATACCTCAAGGATCCCGAGTCGTTCGATGAGGTCGTGGAAGAGCTGCATAAAATACCCGAGGTCGTGGAATGCCATTATACTACGGGCGGTTTCGACATGTTCATCAAGATTTATGCCCGCAACAACCACCATCTGCTCAACATCATCCACGACAAATTGCAACCGTTGGGCCTTTCACGGAGCGAGACCATCATCTCTTTCAATGCCGCTATCGACAGACAATTGCCAGTGAACGATTTCCCTGATGATGACGAGGAATAAAGTATATATATAGAAGCAAAGGAGGATGCCCGACGGCATCCTCCTTTGCTTCTGTCACCTTCGTTTGTAATCCACAAAAGCATAGGCATGCGCATGCCGCTCGTCGGGCGCATGGTCTTCACGCCACACCT
>CAJONT010000051.1 GCA_905235975.1 uncultured Prevotella sp. | reverse complement strand
GCTGCACGCTTGATGTAATCGCTCTGGTCCATGTCGATGTCTTCCCATTCATATTGTGCGGAACCCATGAGGATTTCCCATTTCAGGGTGTCAAGGGTAACATAGTTGGCCAGGATTTCCACCCAGTCTTCGCTGTCGGCACTGGAGGCATAGGGCGACACGAAACCACGGCCGGCAGCCACGGAGTCGGGCAGGCTGGTCCATGTGGAACCGTCGTACTGGCTCTTTGAGATGAGGTTGAAGGCTGTAGGACGCAGGTTGGTCTGGTCGAGGATGTGACCGAACTCATGGTGCATCGTCTTGAAGAAGTACTCGTTCATCACGTCAAGGTCGCCCGGGTCGAGGTTGTTGGTGTTGTAGAGGGTAATCTTCATACCGCCTTCTGCCACACCGAGCGTCTCAGTGCCTTGCGACGGGTTGTAGTTCTTCGAGCCTATCACATGGATAATGCGGGGGCTGTTGGCCTTGAGGAATTCGGCGGTGCCGTATTTCTCATACACATCGTACCACAGATACTTTGACAACACGGCCAGGTCCACACTCTTCTTGTAGTCGGCAGGAGTGAGATTCTTCTGCATGTCGGAGCCTACGTCTTCCATGCGGTAGATCATCTTCACGTTGAACGGCTCAAGGAAGTTGGCCTTCAGGAAAGTGTCAAGGGGGAACGAGTATTGTGACCTGTCGAGTGGATAGTCATTGGTGTCAAAGATGGTGGGGCCGAAATCGTCGTCATCTCCGCACGAAATGAATCCTGCCGTGGTGAGTGCCATGGCACACAATATGATATTTCTGAATATTCTTGTCATTGTGGGATATCTCCTATATTTAACGCTTAATTGCTTTTAACTCTAAATGCATCGGGATCGAGTGTCAATGTGTTGGCATTTGCATCGGTCGTTGTCGTGGTGGGACGAGAAGAGCTCATGCCTGCCGAAATGGATTCCCAGGGTACCTCGATGGCTCGTTTGGGATCGTTGAACGGCATGGGGAATTCCTCGCTGTGGAGACCTACGAGGTGTGTCCATTCCATACCCCAGCGCTTGAGGTCGAAGAAGCGGAGGCCTTCGAACATGTTCTCCATGCGGCGGAACCAGTTCAGACAGTTCATGTAGGGAACCACCTCAGGTGACACGATAAAGTCGCTGCTCACTTTTTGGGTGAAATCCCAGTTGGGGAGCACGTTGACGTCTTCATCCTGCGGCACGCTGTAGTATTTGAAGATCTTATCCTTGTTGATGTACAAGAGGTAGCCGGGGTCGACGTAGGCCACACGGTCTTCATCCGACAGATTGTCTATCTGCAGGTTCCAGTAATAGCAGAGGTCCTGTATGCCTTCTTCCATCTTGCCGGAGAGCAGATAAGCCTCGGCACGCTCAAGCAGAAGTTCGTTGGCGGTGAAGGCGCGGAGGATGATATGGGGATAGCCGATACCGGCAATCTTGTCGCTGTACTCAAACTGCTCGAATATCTTCGATGTGATGTAGCCGTAGTCTTGGGTTCTCGAACTCAGGGCAGCACCGTTGGCCACGAGGAGCGGGCTTACGACATATCCTGAGAAGAAATCACGGTGTTTCGTCGTGAAGCAGTAGACGGCACGGGCTGCCTCGCCGGCGCATGAGTAGCGGTAGCCCCAGCAGCGGCGGTATAGCAGTGAGCCGGTAGTCATGAGCAGCAGGTTGTTGTTCTGGTTCGGGTTCTGCCATACGTTCTTGTAGTCGGAGAGTGTCACACACTGGGTGAATCCTCTGTAGTCGAGCAGCATGTCCTTTACCGACGACTCTGTGGTGCCCAGCACTTGATTGGCATGCTCTATCACCTTGTCGTACTCTCTCTTGTAGAGGTAGAAGCGGGCGGCGAAGGCATGGGCGGCATTCTGGTTGAAATGCCATTTCGGATGGTCGTAGATACCCTCGTTCAGGTCGACAAGACCGGCCTCAAGGTCGGCTTGTATCTTCTCGTAGGTCTCCTTCACAGTGCCACGCTGGTAATCTTTCTGCACGGTGTTCTCCACCTCGTTCACATAGGGCACGCCGATGTTGCGGCTGTTGGAAGCATCGTCTAAATAGGCCTGGCAGAACATGTTGACGAGGCAGAAATGGCAGTAGGCACGGATGAGGAGGGCTTCGGCGCGAGCGGCCTTCAGCTTCTTGGTCATTCCGGTTTCGGCGGCAATCTCGTCGATGGCCTCGAGGGCATGGTTGACAGTGGCAACCGACTCATAATAGCCGCCCCACAGGCTGCCAGGAGAGTCGTAGTCGCTGTAGGTGGCCATGTTGGCAGGCTCGAACTTGAAAAGCTGATCGTCGAAACGGTCGTAGCTGCCGTAGTTGTAGTGAGACTCAATCTGCTTGTCGTCGGTACGGGTGGGCAGGTGGGGCTCGGAATTGTCAATCATGTTGTCGCTCGACAGCTCTGCTATCCATGAGTAGTTGGCAGTGGGGTAGGCACTCTTCAGCAGGTCTATCACCTTGTCTTCATTGTCTATTTCCGTACGTTCATCGGGCAGCTTGTCAAGGAAACTGTCACTGCAAGAACTCAGGGCCAGTCCGAACATTGCGGCGGCAATAGCGAAATGATATTGTATCTTTTTCATTTGAATGTGCATCTGTTATGTTTCTGTTTCGGGTAACGCATCAGATACCGAGGCGTACGGTGAAGGTAAACTGTTTGGAGAGGGGCGAGGCCACACCACCGGAGTTGACGAACTCGGGGTCTTGGCCGTTGAGCTTATCGTCGGCATAGAGCAGCACCAGGTTGGTGGCATCCAGCTTCAGCGAAGCGTTGGAAAGACCAATCTTGTGCAGGAAGTTGGGGTTGAAGTCGTAGGTGAGCGACACGTCCTTCAGACGGATGAAACCACCGTCGGCCACACGGGCTGTAGAATAGTTGTATGCGTTGTAGGCATAGCTTAAGGAGTAGTCGTTGTAAGCCTGACGGCGGGAGGCGATGGCAGGGATGTCGGTAATCTTCTCGTCACCGGGAATCACCCAGCGGTTCTTGAACTCCTTCGGCATGGCTCTCTGGTCGGAGTAGGAGGAACTGAACACCGGGTCGAGGCGCAGCTTGTTGCCGAATGAGTAGGTGATGAACACGTTGAGACGCCAGTTCTTCCAGCGCACCATGTTGTTCATACCACCGGTGGTGGTGGGCTCCGACGGACCTTCGTATTTCAGGAAGTCGAGTTTCTCATACTCCTGGAAGTTGATGTTGGTGGTGGTCACGTCGCCGTTCTCATTCATGATGGTGGGGATACCTTCATCGTTCAGCCCCATGAAGGGGATGGAGAAGAGGGCACGGTGGGGATAACCTTCACGGGCGAAACCGTTGCTGCGTACAAGGTCGATGACGCGGGTCTGTGCCAACAGCTCGGTAATCTCTGTCTTGTTGTAGGCGAAGGTAAGGTCGGTACCCCAGGTGAAGTCGTTGGTGCGGATGTTGATGGTACTGAGGGTTGCCTCCACACCGCTCGATTTCATCGAGGCTACGTTGGCAAACTTACGGATGGCACCGCCGGCACCCTGTGTGTTGGTGTAACCCATCAGGTCGAAGTTGTCGCGCCAGTAGGCATCGGCTGTCAGGTTGATGCGGTTGTTCAGGAAACCAAGGTCGACACCCACGTTGAACTCGTGCTTCTTCTCATAGGTAAGGTCGGAGTTGCCGAGCTCCCAGAGGCCGAGTGCGGTCTCCTGCTCCTCACCCCAAGGACGCCAGATGTTGTAGGCGCGGAACACGGGCAGTGCATTGGTGGCTGTGGTCTGCTCACCCACAAGCGAGTAGCTCAGACGGATGGTGGCATGCGAAAAAGCACCGTTTGTCTGCTCCATCCATTTCTTAAAGAAGCTCTCCTCGTGGGCATTCCATGAAGCAGAGACGTTCCAAGTGGGGAGCCAGCGTGAGTCGCGGCTCTTGCCCAGCTGGTTAGAACCGTCGTAGCGGCCAGTGAGGTTCAGGGCATAGCGGCCTTTGAACGAGTAGTTCACATTGGCGAAGTAGGCAAGGCGGCGGTTCCATGAACGGCCGAAGGTGTCGGTGGCAGTACCTTCTTCCTTCATCTGCTTCTCACGATAGTAGTTCTTCTCCACGATGCGGTTCTTTTCAAAATCCACACCCATGGTGATATGTTCGGCGGCATCGTAGTCGGCACGGTTGGCTTCCATACCGGCGAAAGCGTTGAAGATATGGGTGTCTTTCCACACCTTATTATAATTAATGGTGCCGCGGAAGTCGAACTGCTCCACACTGTTGCGGTTCAGGGTGAGGATACCGCCGGTGGGCATCACCGACATGGGCAATGAGTTGGGCTGGTCGGGATCCTGATACAGGTACGTGTTGTTGTACATGATGTTGGGATTGTCTACACCGGCACGGTAGGCCTCGGCCTGGTTGGAGTGGTTCAGCACCGTGTGCTCACGGGTAGAGCGGTTCACACGGTAGGAACCGAGCACGTTGAATTCAAGGCCTAAGATGGGTTTCCATGACAGTTCGCCCTGGAACTTGGTATCCATCACGTTCACGTCGATGTAGTTGTTGCGGAGCTCGTCGAAGATGTTGAACGGAGCGTAGTTGCGGGTGTAAACCATATCGGGGTCCAGCGTGCGGGCCGTGTTCATGGCAAAGCTGAATGGGTTGATATCGAAGTTACGGTTCACGGCGCCGCTCACCACGTCGGTGCTCTGGTTCAGCGTACCGGGAGCCTTCTGGTCGCGGTACGAACTGTTGGTGCGCATGGTCAGGGTGACCCATTTCGACAGGTTGAACGAGGCATTGATGTTGGCAGTGTAGCGCTCCACCTTGCTGTCTTTGTACCAGCCCGGGTCGTTCATG
>CAJONT010000050.1 GCA_905235975.1 uncultured Prevotella sp. | reverse complement strand
TCATTTTTTATGCCGAGATGAAGTACCTTCGTGAGAATTCACAAAGGTACATAAAATCGAGAGCAGAACAAAATGAACCTGTTCATTTTTTATGCCGAGATGAAGTACCTTCGTGAGAACTCACAAAGGTACATAAAATCGAGAGCAGAACAAAATTGGAGAAAGTTTCCCTCTAATTCATGGTGTGTTCTATTAATTATGAAAATTTCAGAAGCAGAATCCGTTTCGTTTTACTCGCAAAAGGTCAAATAAATTTGGTCTTTCTATTATTTAATTGTAATTTTGCAGAATGGGATTTGATAAACGTATTATATAAAAAATAATTATGAAGAAAGTATTGATTTTGGCAGTCCTCATGGTGACAGCCGTTATGCCCTCGATGGCACAGAAAATAAATTATTCGATCTCAGGCACATATACTGAGAACGGGGAGACAATCTACCTGATAGACGAACTGACTGATCAGAAAATAGACAGTGTGGTCGTAGCCAAGGGGGAATTCTCCTTCAAAGGCGCAGCCGACAAGGATGCGTTTATGAGTGTCAGTAAAGTGGGAAATCATGAGGATGTGCCGTTCTTCAACGACGGAACACCCATACACATCAACCTCAACGAGTATACGCTGAAAGGCTCGCCACAGAATGAACGTCTGGCGAAATACTATTTTGAGTCGGAAGCTCCCAGAAGGAAGGTGAATGAGAAAATACGAAATATGTCCGAAGAGGAAATAGAGCAACAAGCGGAAGCACTCGTAGATGAAATTAATAAATGCGGGAATATTACAATAACAGTTACCAACAAGATTTTCGAGGAAGAACGCAATTCACTGATTCCACTGGCTTTCGCACAAGTATATTTCGTTGACCACGGCTTAGATGCATACGACGAATTGGTAGCGGAAAAAGTGGCATTTGCCAACCACCCCTATCTGAAGAAAGCCCACGAAGAGGTGCAGAGTGTGTTGGGGAACAACAGCGCCCAGGAAGCATTTGTCGGTAAGCAGTACACCGACTTGGAGATGGCCGACCCCGACGGCAAGATGCACAAAGTCAGTGAGTTTGTAGGCGAAGGAAAATGGGTGCTCGTTGACTTCTGGGCCTCATGGTGCGGTCCCTGCCGTGCTGAAATGCCCAATGTGCTGGAGGCTTACAACAAATACCATTCCAAGGGTTTTGAGGTGATAGGCATCTCATTTGACCAGAAAAAGGAGGCATGGGTAAAAGCTGTCGAGCAACTCAATATGCCTTGGCTGCAAATCTCCGACCTGAAGGCTTGGGAGAGTCCCGCCGCTTCTATTTATAAGATTGAAGCTATTCCCGATAACATCCTCATCGATCCCCAGGGCAAAATTGTGAACCGCGCACTCCGCGGCACAGCTTTGCAAACCCGCTTGAAGAAAATCTTCGGAGAATAGCCCCCTTCGCAGAAACACGACATGAGAATAGACATTATAACTGTTCTGCCCGAAATGCTGGAAGGTTTCGTGCATGAGTCGATTTTGGCACGTGCCCAGCAGAAATCACTGGCTGAAATCCATCTGCACAACCTGCGCGACTACAGCACCGACAAGTGGCGGCGCGTGGACGACTATCCTTACGGCGGCTTCGCCGGCATGGTGATGCAGTGTGAACCCATAGACCGTGCCATCAGTGCCTTGAAGGCAGAACGCGAATACGACGAAGTAATCTTCACCAGCCCCGACGGCGAACAGTTCAACCAACACATTGCCAACGAGCTCTCCATGGCCGGCAACCTGATTATCCTCTGCGGCCACTACAAGGGCATCGACCAGCGCATTCGCGACCACCTCATCACCCGCGAGATATCCATCGGCGACTACGTGCTCACCGGCGGAGAACTGGCTGCCGCCGTGATGGCGGACGCCATCGTGCGCTTAGTGCCCGGCGTGATAAGCGACGACCAGAGCGCCCTGTCCGACTGTTTCCAAGACGACCTGCTCTCGGCACCCATCTACACGCGGCCCGCCGACTACAAGGGGTGGAAGGTGCCCGACATCCTGCTCAGCGGCAATGAAGGCAAAATCAAGGACTGGGAGATTGAGCAAAGTTTAGAGCGCACCCGCCGTCTGCGTCCCGACCTGTTGAAATAAGGTGTGTTCCACCAGCCTGAGGGAAAACTATTTGCGTTCAGCAGCCACTTTCAGCGCGAAGGCTTCACCCAGTGCGAAGCCTTCCTCGTAGAGCCGCTCCAACTTGACCATATCGCGTGATATCCTGTCCACCTCCAAGGGGCGTTGCGGACGAATGCAGACAATCTTGCCTTCCGCCTCCAGGTCTTCAATGAGCTGCAGCTGACGATTGTAGACCTCGATGCGATGGCTGAGCGCCACCCTGAGGCGCGGATAATCTTTATAGATGAAACTGGGAATCTTGATGTCCTTCCCGTCGTTGCGGTAGCCATAGTTGCGCGTGGCCACCACCACATTGAAGGGATGACCCGTCGCCATGGCCCTCTCCACGGGAATGCTGTCGACGATACCACCGTCGAGCATGGGTCTGCCGTCTACCATCACCACATTGCTCACATAAGGCAAGGAGCTGCTGGCCTGGCAGATGGCCGTCATACGCACCTTGTCGGTCTTGTCGGTGAGATACTCGGCACGTCCCGTGACACAATTGGTGGTCACCATCTCAAAAACAGCCGGATTGTGGGAGTAGGTGTACCAGTCGAAGGGGATAATCTTGTTGGGAAACTTGTCGTACAGCAATTCGGGGTCGAAGATGCAGCCCTGCGAGACAAGGTGCCGCAGTCCGATATACTCATACTTGTCGAGCATGTCGATGTTGGAGAACCGCGCCCTGCGCGGTTGCCGGCTGATGTACGACAGTCCGTTGCACGCCCCTGCCGAAACCGCCACTACATAACGGAACCACAAAGCGTGCTTCATGAAAGCATCGAGCACCCCGCTGGTGAAGACACTCCTCATGCCTCCTCCTTCAAGCACTAACCCTGTATTGTAATTGATGGTAGCCATACCTATTGTCTGTGGGTGTATTGTATTAACCTGTAAAAATTTTCCATTGCAAAAATACGGATAACATTTTGAAGTATAAGCATGGGGAACACGCACGAGTGTGATTTTTTGTTTTTTTAAACATCGCCGTATCACAAAAAATGCAAATAGCACGCAAAAAATGTGCGTAGTGTCAATAATAATAAGTAACTTTGCACCACTATGGGTCACAATCCTACCCCGCCAATTAATACTATGTTCAGTAAAGAAACCTATATCAACCGCCGAGCCCGCCTGAAGCAACTTGTGGGCAACGGCATCATTCTCCTCTTCGGCAACAACGAAGCACCATGCAACTACCCAGCCAACGCCTACTTCCCCTTTAGGCAAGACTCCACCTTCCTGTACTTCTTCGGGCAGAAACGCGACGGACTGGTGGGCGTGATTGACATCGAGGAGGACCATGAGACCCTTGTGGGCGACGACATCGACATTGAAGACATCGTGTGGTACGGCAGCGTGGACAGCGTGAGCGACATGGCTGCACAAGTGGGCGTACAGCTCACGGCACCCATGAGCCGGCTGCAGGAAATCTGCGACGAGGCACGCCGCAACGGACGCACCATTCACTTCCTGCCACCCTACCGCCACGACATCAAGATACAGCTGCACGACCTGTTAGGCATACATCCCAAAGAGCAGAAAGCCGCCGCCTCGATGGCTCTCATCATGGCCGTGGTGACCATGCGGTCGACCAAGGAGCCGCAGGAGATAGAGGCGCTGGAACGCGCCGCCACCATCGGCTACATGATGCACACCACCGCCATGCGCCTCACCCGCCCCGGTGTGACGGAGAAATACGTGGGGGGACAGATTGACGGCATCGCCCACTCTTACGGCGCAATGACCAGTTTCGCCACCATCTTCTCACAACACGGCGAAATCATGCACGGCAACCCCTCGACGGCACTGCTCGAGGACGGCCGGCTCGCCCTGTGCGACTGCGGCGCCGAGACCCTCGACCACTACTGCAGCGACAACACCCGCACCTTCCCCGTGAACGGGCGCTTCAGCCAGCGGCAATTGGACATCTACTCCATCGTGGAGGCCTGCCACGACTATGTGCTCGAAGTGGCACGCCCCGGTGTGAAATACATGGACGTACACTTTGCCGTGTGCCGACTGATGACAGACCGTCTGAAAGACCTCGGGCTGATGCGCGGCGACACCGACGAGGCCGTACGCGCCGGTGCCCACGCCATGTTCCTGCCCCACGGCCTGGGCCACATGATGGGCATGGACGTGCACGACATGGAGAACCTGGACCAGATAAACGTGGGCTTCGACGAGGAGACACGCCCCAACCTGGAGCAGTTCGGCACCAACTGCCTGCGCATGGGCCGGCGCCTGCAGGAAGGCTTCGTGGTGACCGACGAACCCGGCATCTATTTCATCCCCGCCCTGATTGACGAGTGGCGTGCCAAGGGACACTGCACCGAGTTCCTGAACTTCGACCTGTTGGAGACCTACAAAGACTTCGGCGGCATACGCATAGAAGACGACGTCGTCATCACCGCCGACGGATGCCGCTTCATAGGCAGCGAGCGCATACCCTACCACCCCGCCGACGTGGAAGACTACATGGCAAAAAACCGATAAAACAAATAAACCCAAAATCACAAGAAATGAAAAAAATCATTGCAATGGCATTGGTGGCACTGTTCACACTAAGTGCCCATGCCCAGGACGAGAAAGACAGCAACAAGCCCGTCTTCACCACCATCAAGGAGAACAAGATTACCAGCATCAAGGACCAGAACCGCAGCGGCACCTGCTGGGCCTACTCTACCCTGAGCTTCTTTGAGAGCGAAATCCTCAAGGCCACCGGCAAGACCTATGACCTCTGCGAGATGTTCATCGCCAACAAAGACTATATGCAGCGTGCAATATTCAACGTGCGCATGCACGGCGACAGCCAGTTCGCACAGGGCGGCGCAGCCGAAGACGTGCTCGACATTATCAAGGAGTTTGGTATCTGCCCCGAAGATGCCATGCCACTTCCCGGCACCCTGCAGGGCGACTCGCTGGCCAACTTCAACGAATTCTTCAGCGTGATGTCACCCTATGTGGAGGCAGTGGCCAAGAACAAGGCCAGCAAAATCTCCAACCAGTGGAAGAAGGGCCTCCAGGGCATCATCGATGCCTACCTCGGCGAGTGCCCCGAAAACTTCACCTATGAGGGCAAGAAATACACCCCGAAGAGCTTCGCTGCCAGCCTCGGCGTGAATTGGGACGACTATGTGAGCATCACAAGCTACACACACCATCCCTTCTATACCCAGTTCCCCGTGGAAGTGCAGGACAACTGGCGCGGCGGCTTGAGCTACAACGTGCCCATGGACGAGATGATGCGCATCATCGACAACGCCGTGGAGAACGGCTACACTGTGGCCTGGGGCGGTGACGTGTCGGAAGACGGCTTCACCCGCAAGGGCCTCGGCATCGCCTACGACACCAAGAAGGTGCAGAACCTCACCGGCAGCGACGCCGCCAGATGGCTCCGTCTCTCCAAGAGTGAGAAGACCGTGAAATTCGACTCGCTGGGCGTGAACGCCCCCGAACTGGTGCCCACACAGGAGATGCGCCAGGAGCGCTTCGACAACTGGGAACTGACCGACGACCACGGCATGCACCTCTACGGCATAGCCAAGGACCAGAACGGCAAGGAATACTACATGGTGAAGAACTCATGGGGTGAGTACGGCGACTACAAAGGCACCTGGTACATGACCAAGGCCTTCGTGGCTTACAACACCATGGACTTCATGGTGAACAAGAATGCCATCCCCAAGGACATCCGCAAAAAGCTCGGTATTTAAGGTGTGTTCTATTCATTCTGAAAATTCAAACTAATTCATACAAATTGGGCGGATGCACATCCGCCCAATTTGTACTCTATAGGCACTTGCCGCAGAAAGGGTGCAAGGATAATAGTTAATTATGTTTAAGATGCCCTTTTTCTCCCATTTTATTCGTAACTTTACACGCGGTTTGTTGTGTACCTATGTGAACAGTCGTACGGACACCTTGGAACTGCCAGAAAGAGAAGAATAAAAATAACAACATAAATGCATTTTAAATGGAATTACGAACCCCTTACACCGGACCAGACGAAAGTGGCTAAGGAATTGGGCGAAAAGCTCAATATAAGCCCTATCCTCAGCTCTTTGCTCCTGCGACGCGGCATCACCACGGAATCGGCAGCAAAACGGTTCTTCAGGCCACAACTGGCCGACCTGATCAACCCGTTCCTGATGAAAGACATGGACGTGGCCGTAGACAGGCTGAACGACGCCATGGGCCGCAAAGAGCGCATACTGGTGTATGGCGACTACGATGTTGACGGTTGCACCGCCGTGGCATTGGTGTACAAATTTCTGCAGCAGTTCTATTCGAACATCGACTACTACATTCCCGACCGCTATGACGAGGGCTACGGCGTGAGCCTGCAAGGTTTGGAATATGCGCAAAAGACGGGTGTGAAACTCATTATCATCCTCGATTGCGGAATCAAGGCCATCGATGAGATAGCCTTTGCCAAAGAGTTGGGCATCGACTTCATCATCTGCGACCATCACGTGCCCGATGAGGTGATGCCCGATGCCGTGGCCATCCTCAACCCGAAGCGTGAAGACGACCCCTACCCCTTCAAGCACCTTTGCGGATGCGGTGTGGGATTCAAGTTCATGCAGGCTTTTGCCAAGAACAACGGCATCCCCTTCAGCCGTCTTATCCCCCTGCTCGACTTCTGTGCCGTGAGCATAGCCGCCGACATCGTGCCGGTGACCGAGGAGAACCGTATCCTTGCCTTCCACGGCATGCGTCAGCTGAACCAGAATCCCAGTGTGGGCATGAAAGCCATCATCGACATCTGCGGCCTGAACGGTCGCGACATCTCGATGAGCGACATCGTGTTCAAGATTGGTCCGCGCATCAACGCCTCCGGCCGCATGGAGAACGGCAAAGAGAGTGTGGACCTGCTGATAGAGCGCGACTTCGCCACGGCACTGCGCAAGGCGCGCCACATCAACGAGTACAACGAGCAGCGCAAGGACATCGACAAGCAGATGACGGAAGAAGCCAACCAGATTGTGGCCAAGCTGGAATCGCAGCAGCACAGTTCGAGCATTGTGCTCTACGACGAGAACTGGAAGAAGGGCGTCATTGGCATCGTTGCCTCACGACTCACCGAAATATATTTCCGTCCCACCGTGGTGCTCACACGCGACGAGAACTTCGCCACCGGTTCGGCACGCAGCGTGGCCGGCTTCGATGTGTACTCTGCCGTGAAGAGCTGCCGCGACCTGCTGGTGAACTTCGGCGGACACACCTACGCCGCCGGCCTCACCCTCAGGTGGAAAGACATTAAGGAGTTCCGCAGACGGTTCCAGCAATATGTGGAAGAGCACATACAGCCTGAACAGAAAGAAGCCGTGCTGCATGTAGATGCCATCATCGACTTCAGGGATATCTTCACCAAGCGCCTGTACAACGACCTGAAGCGGTTCGCCCCCTTCGGCCCGGGCAACGAGAAACCCCGGTTCTGCACGAAAGGCGTGTACGACTTCGGCACGAGCAAGGTGGTGGGCCGCGAACAAGAACACATCAAACTGGAACTCGTCGATTCCAAGTCGAGTCATGTGATGAACGGCATCGCCTTCGGACAGAGTGCGTCAGCCCGCTACATCAAGTCGAAACACAGTTTCGACATCGTCTACACCCTCGAAGACAACATCTTCAAGCATGGAAGCGTACAGTTGCAGATAGAAGACATCAGTCCCAACGACGAACCCGATCTCATCGGCAAGTAAGACGCCACCACCCCGCCTTGAGGAACAAGGTTTTTTCCTGTAAGCAAGATGGACAAGTACCGGCGCACACTAAAGAAATACTGGGGTTACGACGACTTCCGCGGTATACAGCGTGACATTATCGAGAGCATAGAACAAGGGCGCGACACCCTTGGCCTGATGCCTACGGGCGGCGGCAAGTCGGTCACCTTCCAAGTGCCGGCACTGCTGCACGAGGGCGTGTGCATCGTGGTGACGCCCCTGATAGCCCTGATGAAAGACCAGGTGACCCATCTCCGCAAGAAAGGCATCCGGGCCTCCGCAATCTACTCGGGCATGACCTATCAGGAGATACTCACTACGCTCGACAACTGCGTGCTGGGCGGCGTGAAAATTCTGTATGTATCGCCCGAACGCCTCTCCTCCGAAATCTTCCAGACCAAATTCCGCCACATGGAGGTGAGCTTCATCACCGTCGACGAAGCCCACTGCATCAGTCAGTGGGGCTATGACTTCCGTCCCTCCTACCTCGAGATAAAGCAACTGCGCGACATCAAGCCCGATGTGGCCATCCTGGCACTCACCGCCACCGCCACCCCTGAGGTGACGCACGACATCCAGCAGCAATTGGCATTCAGAGAAGAAAATGTGTTCCGCATGAGCTTTGAGCGCAAGAACCTGGCCTATGTGGTGCGCAAGACCGCCGACAAGTACGGTGAGCTGATACACATACTGAATGCCATGCCCGGTTGCGCCATCGTATATGTGCGC
>CAJONT010000049.1 GCA_905235975.1 uncultured Prevotella sp. | reverse complement strand
TGATAATTATGTGTCGATGTTGCGCACCTACTGTAATGAGGAAGGATTGAAGAAAAATGTGAACCGCAGATGTGGTTTTGTCTAGATTCTCTAGATATTCTAGATTTTCTAGATATTCTAGATTTTCTAGATCCTCTAGCTTCTCTAGAAGCCACACCTACTGGGGGCTCAGCGGCCTTATGCGGTTGTTGGCCCCTCGTGTGACGCCAGGACAGTAGATGCAGTCGGCCAGGCCGCGGCTCTCCAATATCCAGATGTCGCTCTCGCCATAGCGTAGGTCAAGTTCTTTCTTGTGCGTGAGGGCCTTGTCGCGTGTGTCGAAGCAGCTTTCGCAAATACGGTATTTCGCTTTGCCGTCGGAGGTGAACCGGTACACCGGGCGGCGCATGCTGTTGGGCAGGTCTTCAGCTGTTTCTTTGGCCTGCTTCAAGTCTTCAAAACTGGCTATTACAATGTAGTAATAGCTGCGCTCTGAGGTGGCTTCGGGGGCTTTCCCTATCCGAGCATACCGGCTGTAGACATAGGCTTGTTCACCGTTGTAGCGCACTTTCAGCCATTCTCCGTCATGACCCAAAAACAAGGCTCCTGCCCCGCCGTTGCGCAGCTCACCCACCTTGGCTGAGCGGGTGGAAGGCTGTTTGCGTACGTTCACGAACCCATCGTCAGAGTGGGCATACACATAGACGTTCTGCTTGAGCGTGTCGGCACCGACGGATGACGGCACATTGGGGATGGGGTTATGCCCGGATGCGTGGCATGGGGCGTAGTTGCC
Organism: uncultured Prevotella sp.; assembly: GCA_905235975.1. Lineage (GTDB taxonomy): Bacteria > Bacteroidota > Bacteroidia > Bacteroidales > Bacteroidaceae > Prevotella. Next base: position 7,590 of record CAJONT010000049.1, on the reverse strand, counting down.
TTGCAACATAAACAATGTGCAGGCAACCAGAATGGCATTCATGCGAAGTTTCTTAAAATAGTGTCTCATTTCTTCTTTTCGTTTTAGGCATTTGTTCAAAGGTATAAGATGCTCTCGTTACCCTCGTTGAAGAGTAGGTCTGCTATGCTGAGATTCTCCATAAATCCCCATTGCTGCCCATACACTTGGTAATAAGGTTTCGGACAGAAGTCCGGGTCGGCGGGAGGGTTCTTGGGCCTGATGGCATTGCGCAAGTCGGTCACATTCCTGTCTGTCCATTCCTCGGTGGTGAGGAAGCGTGGAGTCTGCCCTATCTTCGGGCGTATATCGACAAGCGCGCATAGCACTTCCGTGAGCGCCATGTCGAAGTCGTACAGATAATCCCATCGCTTCTCATAGAACGGCCGCAGGTCGTCCATGTAGTATTCGAAGAACGGTGATTCGCCGTAGGCGCTCTGCAGGGCCTGCCAGTGAAGGTGCTGCCAGTTTCCGTGGTCGCTGATGCGGATGTCTCTGATGCCCTGTGAGGCATCGTGCACCACAGGCACGGTGAGTGCCTGTAGGCCGTGGTCGGTGGCTATGTGGCAGCGGTTGCGGTAGGTCTGTTTCGTGAAATGCTCATGACCTTCGATGAGCACCTGCTCCGTGCGGTGCAGTTTCTGGTACCACTGCACGGGTCCGAGGTAGGTGATGGAGAGAACGGCACTGTCCATCGGAACAGTCTATTTGATGTTGTCCACCATGTTGAAGAGGCGTTTCCACCGGTATTTGGGTCCCACGGTTTCCGGGTTCACGGAGAGCCAGATGAAGATGGGTTTGCCCACTATGTGGTCTTCGGGCACGAAACCCCAGTAGCGTGAGTCGGCGCTGTTGTGCCGGTTGTCGCCCATCATCCAATAGTAGTCCATCTTGAAAGTGTAGCTCTTGGCTTCCTGGCCGTTGATGTATATCTTGCCGTCTTTCACCTCCAACTCGTTGCCCTCATATACGCGGATGGGGCGCTCGTAGACGGCGATGTTCTGAAGGGTTAGGTCGATGCTCTGGCCTTTGGCGGGTATCCACACCGGACCGTAGTTGTCGCGGGTCCACCCGGTATTGCCGTCCACGGGATAGGTCTTGCCCGAGTCTACATGGTCGGAATCGGTCACCTCGCGCACGTATTCCACCAAGTCGGTGCGTTGTTTCAGGGCTTCGGCGGCACGGTTGGTGAGCGGCATATAGCCGTAGGTGTTCATGCTGATCATGTCTTCCATGGTAATGCCTAAGTCCACCATGATGGGGTCGGGTATCATCTGCTTCAGCTTCACAAAATAGGTGTACTGCACATTGTCGGGCTCCTTGTTCATCTTGCCGTTGGTGTACACCCGCTTGTTCTTTATCTCGAGGGTCTGTCCGGGCATGCCCACACAGCGCTTCACGTAGTTCTCACGCCTGTCGGTGGGACGGCTTATCAAATCGCCGAACTCGTTGGGGTTATCCTTGATGATGCTGGCGCCGCGTGCCAGTATTTCGTGGTAATAGTCCCACTGCTGCTGTGCCGACATCGAGTCGACCGGCACGCTGGGAGCCTGACTATTTTGCATACCATAGAGATAGCAGTACTGGTAGTAGTCGGCAGCCTGGTATTTCTCTTCCGACATCACGGAGTCGCCGGCGGGATAGTTGAACACCACGATGTCGTTCTGCTGCACAGTGCCCAAGCCTGGCACACGGCGGTAGTCCCAGTGGGGCCATGAGATATACGACTTGCAGCCGAACACGGGCAGTGTGTGCTGGGTGAGCGGCATGGTGAGCGGGGTCTGCGGGATGCGCGGGCCATAGCTCAGCTTGCTCACAAAGAGATAGTCGCCTCTGAGCAGTGATTTCTCCAACGAACTGGAGGGGATGACATAGTTCTGGAAGAAGAACAGGTTGATGAAGTAGACGGCCACGAGGGCGAACACGATGGCATCGACCCAACTCATCACGAAACGGACGGGAGTCTCTGCATCCTTCCACCATTGCCAGTTGATTTTCTTGCTAATATACACATCGTAGATGAAGGGTATGACGATGAGTCCCAGCCAACTCTTTACCCAGTAAAGGAAAATAAGGTATAGAATGAGGACGACGATGAATTTCGCCCATTGTTTCTTCATGTTGAGGTTGGCTTTCTTCTTGTCTATCATGATTTGGTGCGGATATGTGGGTTCTTAAAATTGGAACAAGTCGCTGGTGGTGAGCAGACCCTCATGGTTGAGAGTGTATTCGGCAGCCAGTACGGCGCCGAGGGCAAAGCCCTTGCGCGAATGGGCATCGTGGGTGATGGTGATACAGTCGGCCTCAGAGTCATAGCGCACGGTGTGTATGCCTGCCACCTCGCCACGGCGGATGTGGTCAACGCGCAGCAGCGTCGGGTCGGTCGTCTCCTCTGCCCAGGCTTCCTTGCGGTCTAAGCGCTCCACGATTTCTTCTGCCAGCGTGATGGCGGTGCCGCTGGGATGGTCGAGCTTGTGCACATGGTGTGTCTCTTCCATCTCCACGTCATACTGTGCGAAACGGTTCATGATGTTGGCGAGATAGCGGTTCACGGCCGAGAAGACGGCCACGCCGATGGAGAAATTGGAGGCCCAGAAGAGTGTCTTCCCCTCTTCACTGCAGGCTTTGCGCACGTCATCGCCGTGCTCTTTCAGCCAACCGGTAGAGCCGCTCACTACCTTCACGCCCTTGGCCCATGCCTTCAGGTAGTTGCCGTAGGCTGCTTGTGGCGATGTGAACTCTATGGCCACGTCGGCCGATGCGAAGGCAACCGAATCGAAGTCCTGCTGGTTGTCAATGTCGATGATGCTTACAATCTCATGGCCGCGGTCCAGGGCTATTTGCTCTATCATCTTGCCCATTTTGCCGTAGCCTATCAGTGCTATTTTCATTTTGTATGGTCGTTTTTGTTAGCAATTGTTGTGAAAACGCATGTTTTCAGATGCAAAGGTAGTGAAAATAGGACAAAAACACCATGTTTGTAAGGATAGAATAACATTATTTGACGTTTTGAAAAACTTACACATACATTCTTTAAGAGAAAATCATTACCTTTGCAGTTGATACGTACCCATCCTCTCACTGGCAGACACTGCTTCCGGAGGGGAAGTCATTATAGCTGAAACCTATAATCCCACAGAACTATGGAGATGTTACTGCATTATTGCTGGAAACACAGACTCTTTCCGCAGGCGGAGCTGAACACCACCGACGGACAGCGGATAGAAGTCATCGACCCGGGTCTGCACAACTATAACGCCGGCCCCGACTTCTTCAATGCCAAGGTGAGAGTAGACGGCACAATGTGGGTGGGAAACGTGGAAATCCACGACAAGGCCTCCGACTGGTACCATCACGGACATGACCACGATGCTGCCTACGACAATGTGATACTCCATGTGGTGGGGCGTGCCGATGTGGACGATGTGCGTACGAACAGCGGCAACCACCTGCCGCAACTGGAAATCACGGTGCCGGAGCCGATACGCGAACACTATGACCAACTGATAACCACCGACCATTACCCACCATGCTACCAGCTCATCCCCTCCCTTACCCGGCTCATGGTGCACAGCTGGCTCAGCGCTCTGCAGACGGAGCGGTTGGAACAGAAAACCGAGGCCATCGTACAACGGGTGAAACGTTGCGACGGTGCATGGGATACAGCCTACTTCGTCACGCTGGCACGCACCTTCGGGTTCGGGGTCAACGGCGACGCCTTTGAGGAATGGGCCATGAACCTCCCGCTGCGGGCACTCGACCATCATCGCGACGATGCCTTCCAGGTGGAGGCCTTGATGATGGGACAGGCCGGACTGCTCAAGACCGAGGCGCTGCATGAACGCTATGGAGAGGCGGCACTCGCTGAGGGCTACTTTGAGAGACTCCGCAACGAGTACTTGTACCTGGCGCATAAGTTCGGACTCACACCCATTGACCACAACCGTTGGAAATTCCTCAGGATGCACCCGCAGAACTTCCCTCACATACGCATCGCGCAACTCGTAAGACTCTATACGCTGGGACGCACAGGACTGAGCATGCTCCTTGATTGCACATCGGCTAAAGAATTGTACAACCTTTTCGATGTGGGCGTGACACCCTATTGGGAGACCCATTACAGCTTTGGACACCCCAGCAGGAAGAATGCCAAGCGACTCTCGCCGGCATCGAGACGAGGACTCATCATCAACACGGTGGTGCCCATGTTGTTTGCCTACGGACGCTACTTGGGCGACGACAAACTGTGCGACAGGGTTTTCGACTTCCTGGAACAGATGGAGCCGGAGAACAACCACATCGTGCGGATGTGGGAGGAGTGCGGCTTGCATGTGGACAACGCCGGCGATAGTCAGGCCTTGCTGCAACTGAAAAAGATGTACTGCGACAGAAAAGACTGCCTGCGGTGCCGTATTGGATATGAATATCTAAAAAGTGACCGAAAATGAATTATGTATATGAAACGCGGATGGAAGTGCGCGACTATGAATGTGACATTGAAGGCATTGTGAACAATGCCAACTATCTGCACTACATAGAGCACACCCGGCACCTCTTCCTCAAGAGCCTGGGCGTCAGTTTTGCCGATGCCCATGCGAAGGGACATGATGCCGTGGTGGCACGTATGAGTATGCAGTTCAAAGTGCCGTTGCGATGCGACGATGAGTTCGTGTCGAAACTGGCTTTGGAGAAAGACGGACTGCGATATGTGTTTTATCAGGATCTCTTCCGCGCCTCCGACCACAAACTGTCGTTCCGCAGCAAGGTGGAACTGGTGTGCCTCGTAAACGGCAGACTGGCCAACAGCAGTTTCTATGACGAGGCTTTCAAAGACTTTATCACACTATGAAATCGAGCGAAAGAGAACAAATATGCACCATGGCGCTGGCTCGGCAGCAGTTCTTCAACCTGGCCGAGGCGCGTTATCTCTATGAAACGGTGGGAAGTGCCACCGACATCGTGGAGCACCGCCACGACATAGCCGACCTCGTGCCCGATGCTGCTCCGCGTGTGGCCGAGGCACTGAGGGGCATAGACTCTTGGATAGAGCAGGCCAAGGCAGAGTGGCAATATACCGCACAGTACAATATCCAGGTGCTTACCCTGCACGACGACGATTATCCCAACAGGCTCAGAGAGTGCGACGATGCCCCGCTGGTGCTCTTTTACAAGGGAAATGCCGACCTGAATGCACGTCGTGTGGTGTGTATAGTGGGCACACGGAGGTGTACGGTGTACGGCCAGGACATGATACGGCGTTTTATGGCCGACTTGCGCCACCACTGCCCAGAGGTGCTCATCGTGAGCGGACTGGCCTACGGCGTGGATATCTGTGCCCATAATGAGGCGCTTGTGTGCGGCTATCCCACTGTGGGGGTGCTCGCCCACGGACTCGACGACCTCTATCCGGCGCGACACAGGCAAGTGGCACAGAGAATGGTGGGGCAGGGGGGACTGCTCACGGAGTTTACCACGCACACCAATGCCGACAAGATGAATTTCGTGCGCCGTAACCGCATCGTGGCTGGCATGGCAGATGCCTGCATACTGGTGGAGTCGGCGGCCCATGGCGGCGGCATGATTACGGCTGAGTTGGCAAGGGAGTACAACCGCGAGGTGTTCGCCTTCCCCGGTAGGGTGGGCGATTGCTACTCGGAGGGCTGCAACAACCTCATCAGCCAGAACGTGGCCGCGCTGCTCACAGGAGCCGAAGGATTCCTCAAGGCGATGGGTTGGGAAACGGATGCCAAACTGGCGAAGGCACAGAAGCAGGGCATACCGAGACAACTCTTCCCCGACCTCTCCGAAGAAGAACAAAATGTGGTGAATGTGCTGCAGGCACAAAACGACCTGCAGATAAACATGCTCTCGGTACAGAGCAATGTGCCGATAGGACAACTCACCGCCATTCTCTTCCAATTGGAAATGAAAGGCGTAGTAAGGACCCTTGCCGGCGGCATGTACCATCTGTTGAAGTAAAAACGAAATGAAAATAGGAAATATCGATTTAGGGGAGCGACCCGTCTTCCTCGCACCCATGGAGGATGTGACCGATATCGGGTTCCGCTTCCTCTGCAAACGGTTCGGGGCCTCGATGGTATATACCGAATTCGTCAGCGCCGAAGCTTTGGTGCGCTCCGTGAAGAGCACTGTCGACAAAATGTCTATCAGCGAGGAGGAGCGACCCGTGGGCATCCAACTATACGGACGAAGCGTAGACGACATGGTGGAGGCGGCCAAAAGGGTGGAAGAGTCGAAGCCTGATGTGATAGACCTCAATTTCGGGTGCCCTGTGAAGAAAGTGGCGGGGAAAGGCGCCGGCGCCGGCATGTTGCGCAACGTGCCGTTGCTGTTGGAAATCACAAAGAAAGTGGTGGAGGCCGTGAAGGTGCCCGTCACGGTGAAGACCCGACTGGGATGGGACTGTAACCAACTTATCATAACCGACTTGGCAGAACGACTGCAGGACTGCGGTATACAGGCGCTGACCATTCATGGTCGCACACGCTCGCAGATGTATACCGGACAGGCCGACTGGACCCTGATAGGGGAGGTGAAAAACAATCCGCGCATTCACATCCCTATCATCGGCAACGGTGACATCACTTCGGCAGAGGAAGCCAAAAATGCGTTCGAACGCTATGGTGTGGACGGCGTGATGGTGGGAAGGGCCACTTTTGGAAGACCGTGGATATTCCGGGAAATACGCAATTGCTTAGACGGCGTGCCTGATGACGGCACCATGAACCTCTCATGGAAAATCGACGTGCTCAAAGAACAACTCATGCTGAATGTGCAGCGGATAGACGAATATCGGGGCATCTTGCATACCCGGCGTCATTTGGCCGCCACACCGATATTCAAGGGCATACCCAATTTCCGCCCTACACGCATCGCTTTGCTGAGGGCGGAGACGGTGGAAGAGGTGCTGGACATCCTTGAGGATATCCGTCGCCGACTGACAGAGCAGGCCGACGGCTATTCGTCGGCTTCGTAGAGGTGGAACATACGTTCCATCATCTGCCACTTCTCGTCGGACGTGGCATCTTCTCTGCATTGTTGTAAAAGGGCCATATAGGCTTCCCATTCCTGTTGACGGGGTAGGGTGGCAAGACGTGCCATAGCTGTGTTCCAGTCGAAGTGGAGCGGGGTCTCCACAATCATAAAGAGTCTGGAGCCCAATATGTATATGTCCATGTCGAGAATGCCCACTTCGCGTATGCCGGCCATGATTTCTGGCCAGATCTCTGCTTTCGAATGGCGCTTGCGGTATTCGGCTATGAGCGCCGGGTCGTCTTTCAAGTCCAAGGTTTGGCAATAGCGCTTCACGCGCTGCCCGTAGTTTTTTACAAGATAGCCTTCTGTCATGTCTCAATGCGTTTGGTTTATGCAAAAATAATGAATCATGGCGTATAAACCGAAAATAAACAAGTTTTTTTGTGCATCACTCGCTTATTCGTAACTTTGCCACGTTGTGGCGAAGTTTCTGTCGCTCGGACATACAAAAGAAAAAAACTTTTTCTTTTGTGCATCACTCGCTTATTCGTAACTTTGCCATGGTATGGCGAAGTT
>CAJONT010000048.1 GCA_905235975.1 uncultured Prevotella sp. | reverse complement strand
CAGCCTCCTCGACAGGCCCATCCGGAAAGTGGCGCTCTGCGGAGGTGCGGGCGACTTCCTCCTGCCGAATGCCATTGCCATCGGTGCCGATGCCTTCGTCACGGGCGAGATGCACTATCACCAGTATTTCGGGCACGAAGGGGAAATACAGATCTGCGTCATCGGGCACTACCAGAGCGAGCAGTTCACCGCCGAAATCTTCCGCGACATCATACAGTGCGAATGCCCCGGCGTGGTATGCCACATCGCGCACACAAACACGAATCCAATCATTTATCTATAGAATACATTTTTATTATTACAACACTATGGCAAAGAAAGACGTTACAGATTTGTCGGTTGAGGAGAGACTCGTCAACCTGTACCAGCTGCAGACCACACTCTCGGCTATTGATGAGAAAAGAGCCATCCGAGGCGAACTGCCCCTTGAGGTGAACGACCTGGAGGACGAACTGGCAGGACTGGCTACCCGCATCGAGAAAATAAAAGCTGACATCCAGGATTTCCGCAGTGCCATCATCCAGAAGAATGAGGAAATCAAGCAGGCTCAGGCCACAGTAGAACGCTACAAGAAACAGCTCGACGATGTGCGCAACAACCGCGAGTACGATACGCTCAACAAGGAAATCGAATTCCAGACGTTAGAGATAGAACTGTGCAACAAGAAGATACGAGAGGCTGAGACCAAGATATCCGAAAGAGAGGAAGACCTGAAGAGCAACGAGCAGTTGGTGATAGACCGCCAGGAGGCTCTCGCTGAGAAGAAGGACGAACTCGATGAGATTATGCAGGAGACGAAGGAGGAGGAAGACAAACTGCGTGAACGTGCCAGAGACTTGGAGACACGCATCGAGGACCGCCTGCTCAACAGCTTCAAGCGCATTCGCAAGAATGCCCGCAACGGTCTCGGCATCGTCTATGTGCAGCGCGACGCCTGCGGCGGCTGTTTCAACAAGATACCGCCCCAGCGCCAACTCGACATCAAGATGCACAAGAAAATCATCGTGTGCGAGTACTGCGGACGCATCATGATAGACCCCGAACTGGCAGGTGTGAAGACCGCTGCCGACACTGTTGAGAAACCCAAGAAAAAGCGCAGCAGCAGTAGGGTCAAGAAACAGACCAAAGAAGAGGATTGATTTTGTACCCACCTATAAGAAACTCTCCGAAGCATGCTTCGGAGAGTTTTTTATTTCCCTATGAATTTCGATTCAAGGTAGGCCGTAAAGGTGTCGCGGTACATATCGCCGATGGGAAGATAGGTGTCGGCATCCATAATCACACGGTTCTTGTTCACTTCCTGTATCTTCTTCAGGTTGATGATGTAGGAACGGTGGATGCGCATGAAAGAATCATTCCTGAGACGGTCTTCCATCTTCTTCATACTCAGCAGCACGGTGACAGGTTTCAGCGGTTTGTCGAGGTGTATCTTCAGATACTCGCTCATGCCCTCTATATAACGGATGCTGGCTGTCTCAATGCGCACCACACGGTGCTCCGTCTTCAGATACAGCTCGCCGTCACTCAGTTCCGACAGTGTGGCAGTGTTCACAAGGTCATACTGTTTTTTCACCTTGTGTGCAGCACGCAGCATGTCGTCCATAGTGAAAGGTTTCAGCAGATAGTCAACGGCATCCACTTTATAGCCTTCGACGGCATATTCTGAATAGGCGGTGGTGAACACGATGAGAGGCGGCACAGAGAGCGATTTCACAAACTCCATGCCGTTGAGGTCGGGCATGTTGATGTCGATGAAAAGGGCATCGACAGTGGTCTCCTCCATTCGTTCGCGGGCATCAAGTGCGCTCTGGCAACAGCCGGCCAGTTCCAGAAAAGGTATTCGCTCAATGTAAGCGGCCAACTGTTTCAGGGCAAGAGGTTCGTCGTCAATAGCAAGGCATCTTATCATGATTCTATTTACGTGTTGGGTTGTTTTTCGTAAGTGGGAAAATCGAGGTGTACCTCATAGCGGTCGGCACCTTCATCGGTAAGAAGCGTGTAGTCGTTGCCGAAGAGCAGGTGCAACCGTTCCTGCACGTTGCGCAACCCCACGCCTCCGCTCTCCACATGAGTAGATTCCTGCACGCTGTTGCTGCAAGAGAAGTAGAGCCGGCCCTCGTTGTAGTAAATGCGGATGTCGATGAACGACGGGTTGCGGTAGCTCACACCATGCTTGAAGGCATTCTCCACGAAGGTAATCAGTATCATTGGAGGCACCAACCGTTCGGGCAGGTCGTCGGCTATCTCAATGTCTATCTTCACATGCTCAGTGTAGCGAAGGCGCATCAGTGCCACATAGTGTTTCAAGAAGTCCACCTCCCTAAGCAGCGACACCTTGTCCTTAGCGCCTTCATAGAGCACGTAGCGCATCAGTTTGGATAGTTCCACGATGGTGTCTTTGGCTTGTTCGGGGTCAATGTCTACCAGAGCGTGGATGTTGTTGAGAGTGTTCATGAAGAAATGAGGGTTCACCTGATATTTCAGGTACTCCAACTGCTGCTCCAAGTGTACCCGTTGCAGTGCTTCCATCTTCTTCGCTTCCATGCGGCTCTTGAAATAGTATTTTATGCCTAAGTTCAGACCCAGCATCAGGAGCAAGCACAACATGGGCATCACGGGGCCGTTAAGACTCATGTGCGGCGGGCCTCCCTTTCCATTCTCGGGACGTCCCTCCTGCATGTCGCGGAGTGGAGGGGGCGGCCCTTGCCTGTCGCCGATATCATCGGGCATGCGACGGGGTGGCTCTTGCATGGCGATGTCGCCGTTGGGCTGGGCAGGCCGTTCCGGTTGCATACCGGGTGCCGGTTTGGCCATCCAGTCCGGCCGTTCACCCTCATCATGGGGTTTCGGCCGGTGCTGACATTCATACAATTGGAAGATCACCAGCATGGCAGCGGTGAGCCCGATGTAGAGCCACACTTTGTGGTTGTATATCAACAGCCGCGCCATCACAAAATTGTGCAGCACAAAGAGCAGGATGAAGGGCAGCAGCATACGCCAGGAGTCGAGCACCTCATCCCAGGAGAACTGGATGGTGGAGTCGGCCGACATGCGGATAAGCAGGCTGATAACAGGTGTGAGCAACAGCATCAGCCAGAGCCCTGCATACACCAGGTTTTCCAGAATCTCATTCCTTTTCATGGGTTACCTGCCGCCACCTCCCTTCGTATTGTAATTTACAGAGGTTACCATATTGCTCAGATTGAGGGTGGCCAGAGCGGTACCGCCGCTTATCGTGGCACCGGTCACATAGCCGTCGAAATCTGTACCGCCGCTTACCGTGGCACCTACGGCCAAGGTATAGCTATTGCCTTTCTTCATAGAAGGTGTAGACAAGAGTAGCGTGTACGACTGGTAGCTGCGTGGCACCTTGAAGGCCATCAGTGTGTTGCTGCTGTCTTTCAGTGTAAGGTAGGTGCCGGTGTTGAGATTGGAGGCTCCCACCACCGCCACGGGTTGTGTGCAGGTTGAAGACGAAGGCAGAGAGGTTCCTCCGCCTATGCCTATCACGGTGCCGCCGGTGATGGTGAAGGTGTGCTGGTCGCAATCGAAACCATCTTCGGGCTGGGTGGTGCCGCACGCTATCACAGTGCCGCCGCTGATGTTCAGATTACCGTTGGAGTCGATACCATCGTTGTTAGTGGCATAGGAGAAGACATAGCCGCCGGTGATGGAGATGGCAGCCTTGGCATTGATGCCGTCGTCGTAGGCATACACTTCCACAGTGCCGGCATTGATGGTGAGCGTGCCTTTGCTCTCTATGCCCTCACTACCCTCGCCGCCAGTGGTCCTCACGGCTATGGCGCCACCATTGATGGACAAGTCGCCGTCGGCCTTGATGCCCTTTGACTTGGAGTCGAGACTGCCGTAGGTGTAGGCTTTGCCGGTGGTAATGACCTTTATCGTGCCGTCGTTTACGGTGATGGTCTGGTCGCTGCTGACGCCCTTTCCACCCTTGCCAGTGCTCTTGATGTAGAGTTCGCCACCATTCATGGTGAAGGTGCTGTCGCACTTCACACCGGCACTGCCGCTCACATCATTGTCGTCGCTGTCGTACTCACCGTCGCCGCTGGTCAGAATGGTGGTGCGTCCGCCTGAGATGTCCACAAAGCCGTCGGTCTTTATGCCTTTGGCTGCCGTGCCGCTGGTCTCGATATTGAGCACGCCGCCCCGTATCATTACACCGTCGTTGGACTTCACACCATGTCCTTGCGTCACTTTCACATAGATGTTGTTGCCTGGTCGCAGCAAGATATAGTCGTCGGAGCAGATGCCTGCCTTGCAGTTGCCTTCCACATTGAGGGTGCCGTTGCCGCTAAACAAAATCTCACCTTCACTGAAGAGGGTGCCTTTCATGTCTTCATTGTCAGGAATGGTGTAGGAGGTACCGTCGGTCAGAGTGTTGGTAGTGCCGTCGGCCAACACATAGTAGCCGCGCTTGCCGCTCTGGCTGTTGATGGCAGCACCAGTGGGATTGGTCAGGTAAAGTCCTCCGAGCACCACACTGTATTTCTTCTCGCTGTACAGTTTGAATGAGCCGTCGCTGCTTTTGCCGCTTAGCACATAGGTACATTTCACAGTGCTGTTCACTGTCACGTGGGCACCGTTCACGCTCACTTCCACACCGTCGGCACTGCCGTTCACGGTGGCAGTGCTTTCATCGTAAACAATTTCGATACGATTGGCGAAGGAGTTGTTTTCAATATAATCTTCGTCGTCGGAGGGAATGGTTTCGCTTTCGGTCAGTGCCGTCGTGTTGAGCACGATATCGAAACTGGTCAGGTCGCCTATGCTGGCGCTGCCGTCGTTGTTTTGGCCGGGCATCATGTTGTCGGGTTCCGGTTGAAAGCCCCACTCGCCCATAAAGTCGTTGTTGTCGGTGGAGCACGATGCGGCGACTATCGCCGTCCACATCAGTATCATTTGCAAACTCTTCTTCATAGTGACATTGTTTTTTTAAGTCGTTTGATGATTCTATTGAGATTCGTTGCAAAGATACGACGTGCCGGCGCCGCAAACAAAAACAATCAGCCAAACGGTTGTTTTCTTCAATAATTCATATTATTTTATCTGCTTCAGTACCTCCTGGGCCGTTTCGTCGCCCATGGCGGCAGCACGGTTCAGCCATTGGCGGCCTACGGCGTGGTCGCGTTTCACTCCGTAGCCGTAATAATAGCAGATGCCTATGCCGCACATGGCCGACGCATGCTCTTGCATGGCAGCCTTTTCCATCCACTTGGCTGCTTCGTAATAGTCTTTGGTAACCCCAAACCCGTAGAAATAGAGGTTGCCCAAGTTGTACTGTGCATCGGCATTGTCTTTATTGGCTGCTTTGAGATACCATGAGGCTGCTGTCTCGTAGTCTTGCTCCACAAGTGTGCCCCTGTCGTAGCATTTGCCCAATTCATACTGGGCAGGGGCATGGCCACCCTCAGCAGCTTTGCGCAGGTAGGTAAGCGACATCTCTTCGTCGACGGGCACCCCTGTGCCGCGGCGGTAGCAGTTGCTCACTTCATATTGTGCGAGGGCATTGCCCTGGTCGGCAGATTTCCTGAAGAGAGTAAAGGCCCGTTCGGCATTGGCCGGCACGCCTTCGCCCACCTTGTAGCAGTGAGCCAGTTGTAACTGTGCCGTGGCATTGCCCTGGTCGGCAGATTTTGTCCACCATTTCACGGCCTCTGCATAATCTAACTTGTCCACCCCTTTGAAGAAGTAATAGCAGAGACCTAAGTTGAACTGTGCATTGGAATTGCCTTTCTCGGCTGCCCGCCGGTACCATTTCACAGCCTCGGCATAGTTCTTGTCGAAGCCCTCGGCACCGGCATCGTAGCAGCTGCCCAGACGGTTCATGGCAGGGACGTATCCTGCCTCGGCGGCTTTCTTGTACAGGTCGACGGCATCGTGCATGCTCTTCGGCATGCCAATACCTACCTCATGGCAGTATCCCAAATAATAGATTGCTTCGGGATAGTCTTGTTTGGCGGCCTTGTTAAACCATCTTACAGCCTCGATGACATCTTTTTTCATGCCGTTGCCATCAAGCAGACATTTTCCCAGCAAGGTCTGTCCCTCGGGGTCGCCGTTCACGGCTTTCTCTTGTATCTGGCTTATTGTCAAGTTGGTCTGGGCTTGCATGCCGGCACAGCTCATCATTGCGGCAATCAGCCAAATCATTGTGGTCTTTCTCATCTAATATATATGTATTTGTGTTCGTTTTTCTATCTCATGAATTTGCAGGTGCAGGTGTGTCCCTCGCCGTCGGTAGCGCGGGCTATGTAACAGCCGCCTTCTCTCACATCAGCATCACACACGGCGGTGCCACCTGTTATGGGTGCTGTCAGAGTACGTATCTTCTGTCCGCTCAGGGTGTAGATGTCGATGTGGCATGTACGGCCCTTGACACCTCTCACGGTCAGGGCACCCAAGGCATAGCCCATACGCATGCGGCTGGCAAATGTAGGCACCTCGATGCCGGTCTCGCCATCCATGAAGAGGATGTCGTACGACGAGGTGCGGTTCTCTTGCTCGATGGTGGGACGCATCACGTAGATGTCGTTGCTGCCGTCGGGATAACGACCCACGGTGCTGTTGCCGTCATGGGCAGGGAAAGGCAGGCGGTCGGTCCAGCTCTCATCGGCAGCGGTGAGCAGCAAGGTGCCTCCGTCCTTGTCGATCTTGAAACTGGCATGCAGGTCGGTCTCGCCGGTCGCATTGTCGCACCACACGATGAGATGACCGTGGGCGGGTATCACCGTGCTGGCTTCGGTGCCGTTGGCACTGATGCACCATTTCTTGGGCTTATTCTCGTTGTCGCTCAGATACATGCCTTCGATGTCAATGTCTTCATCGGTGGTGTTTACCAATTCCACCCAGTCGCTGCGCTTCCACAGGTCGTTCACAGAGATGTTGTTGTCGCCGCTCACCTCATTTATACGCACCGGATTGATGCCGTGGGCGGCACGCTCTTCGGCGGTCATGGGGGTATAGCAGGCGGTCAGTGACAGGTTGCCGGCAGGCAGGTCTATCTCGGGCTCTTCAGAGATGATGTCCATATCTTCGGAGTAGAGGTCGGTCACCAATAGGGCATCCCAATAGATGTCGGTGCTGCTGCCAGAGTTGTTGTGCACTTCAACGGCGATGGTGTTGCTGCCTTTCTTGAACAGGGAGGCGGGCAGAGTCATCTCGCCGGAGTCGGGGTTGCCAGGAGCATAGGTGCTGGCATAGGTGTTGTAGGTCACGTTGCCCTGGGGCATGTTGTAGCGGCCTGCCTCTGTGCCGTTCACATAGACGACGAAGCCGTCATCCACCGTATAATATAAGGTAAAGTGGGTGTTCTCATTCGGCTCCTCGGTGAGGTTGGCTTTGCGGCGGAAATAATAGGTGGGACGCTTGTTGTTGCTCGATGAGCCATAGTTCAGAGTGGTCTTGACGCCGCCCTTGCCATAGCCTAAGGGTGAGGCACCTTGCCTCCACGCTCCGTCGTCGTAGTCCTCGGCATACCATTGGGCATAGTCGAGCGATCCTTGGTCGTAGTATTTCCATGCGGCGCCGTAGCCGAAGAGGCTCTGCAGTTCGATGTCTTGCTGTCCCCATCCGTTGAAGACGTAGCCGGCGGGGGCTTCGGCCTTGATGCGCATGGGGGCGAAGAGATGCCCCTTGAAATAGTCGGTGGGCACACGGAGACCGTTGATGTACAGATGGGCGTGCGGGACATTGCTGCTCAACGTCACCGACTGGGCGTTGGTGCCGCTCAGTTTCATCGGGGTGTAGTTGCGCAGGGCACTGGTCATCGTGTTCAGGCGGCTACTCACGTTGCTCTTGATATCGTTGGCCATAGGGGTGGGGTCGATACCCTCCAACTGCATCATTTCTTTGGCGCGTACCAGTAGTGAGTCAATTATGGGGATGCAGTGACTCCTCTCGAACACGCTGCCACCCATCAGACTGAAGGTGTCGATGAACTGTCGCCTGAAGTCGTCGTTATTGAGCAGGTTCAGGAAGATGGTCACGAACTTGATTTCGGCATGGATTTGACCTTGCAATTCGTAGTTGTACTGGAAGGTGTAGTTCTGCTTGTTGGCGAAGGTCCAGAAGGGGCTGTTGTCGGAAAAAGCGAAATCGAGGTCGAAGGAGACGAAGCGGAAGCGACCGCCCTCGTGGAAGGCATAGCCCTTCAGGTTGTTCTGCGGCCAGTCGGTGCCGCCAAGGTAGAGCTGCATGGCCATGTAGTTCACAAACTCGTCGATGTCGAGCAGTTCTCTTATCTCATTGTAGGTGTCGGCCTGTGCGGCATTCTTTGAGAGTTCGTATAGTTGGTCGAAGCGCTGGGAGTCGCCGCATCGCTGCACATAGGCAGAGTCGGGATCCATCTCGAAGAAGTCGATCTCGTCGTCGTCCCAACCGAGGTTGGCATAGACGAAGTGCTTGTTGTTGGGCTCGCGCATATTGAGCACGCCGATATACTTGCCGTTGATGAATTCATGTATGGGTTCGTAGCCCTGTGTGTCGATGTCGATGCCCGAGAGGCGGATGATGGTTTCCAAAGCGGGGTCTTTGAAGCGGTAGTAGCTGTCGTTGCCGCCATTGCGTATTTGCAGGGTGCGGTTGCGCAGGTAGGGTTTTTCGGCAAAGAAGCGGTAGTTCAGGTTTTTTGTGTCGTATTCCTTGTTGCCCTTGAGTTTGAAGGAGTGGGGTTCGACGGCACGGCTCCATCCGCCGCACATCTCCAAGTTGACGTTGCGGTTCACGGTCTCTGCACCGTCTTGCGGGATATAGGAGAAATTCACGGGACGCTCCCAGTCCATGTTCCAGTTGCAGTTGGAACTTTGTCCGCGTCCGGGCTTGCCGCCGGTGCCGCGCACCATCACGCCGATTTTATCATCGTAGAGGAAGTCGGGGTCGCTCACCACCGAGATGATGGCACCGGTGTAGTTGCGGTCGCGCTTTATGTAGCTGCGTGTGGCCACCTTGCCGGGCAGGGCGCCGTCTTTGAACAGGCGGAACCGGAACACGGCGTGGCTGCTGATGTCGAAGTTGCCGGTGGTGCTGGTGTAGCCGTTCGTCAGAGTGGGCAGCGTGCCGTCACGCGTATAGCGCAGTGTGCATTGATCGGGAATGTCCACATGTATGGAGAGGGAGCCGCTGAAGAGTTGGTCGTCATGGCTCACGACGGGTTCGTCCAACTGCTCGGAGGAGAAGGTACTGGCACTGTTCGAGGCACCGGGGGTGGGGTCGCCAGTGGTGCCCCATTCGTCGCCACCATCGGTGGTGCGGGCATAGGAGGTGCGCTCAATGGCCTCCGGGTAGCTCTGCTCCACAATCAGGTTGCCGGAGATGTCGCTGATATAGAGGGTGCCGCCTTCCACGTCGAGCTTGAAGTTGGTATTGGTGATTTTCAGGTTGTTGTTGTCGAACCATACGGTGAAGAAGCCGTGCGGCGAGATGGTGCCCATGGTTGTGGGAGCCTTCCATTTCAGCAACTGGGTGGGGTCGTCGCTCAGGTAGATGCCGTTCAGGATGACATAGTTGTCGGTAGGGTTGTACAACTCAACCCAACCGTCGAAATTCACCGACGGACTCATGAACTGGTCAATGTTGGCAGCCATCACCTCATTCACGATTACGTTCGAGGATGTGGCCTTTACTTGTGCCCGGAGGTCGGAAGCATGTCCGGCAAGCAGAAGCGTGAACACAAGCAGGGAGTGCAGTATCTTCTTCATAGGTGTGGGGTGTTTTATTTTACAGTGAAAATGCGGAGCGAGTAAGGAGGCAGGGTGATTGCACCACTGTGGCAGTTTCCTTTCTCTATGGTTACTTTCTGGTCGACAGGTTGGCCGCCGAACCCTTCATAATTTATCTCGGAGGGCAGTGTCATGCCTTCCACATTCAGTGTGAGGGGTACAGGCAGCGCATTTACTGTCTTCAGGTAGCGGTGGCCGCTCTTGGTGTCGTCTACCACACTGACTGCCACGCGGTGTGTCACTTCGTCATCGCCGTCGAGTGTCGTGGTAATGTAGCGGTTGCCGCCATAGGTGGAGAAGAGGCGCTGCACTTCGTAGGCCGGTGTGGTTCGCACCTCTGTGTTGGAGAAGTATATCATGTCGGGATTCCAGTTGGAGTGTCCGTCCTTGCACAGCAGGGGGGCATAGCTCGTCATCACCACCATGTCGGCATTGCGCTCTACATCAGTCAGGTAGATGCTCTCGGCGAGCGCCGTCTCCACGTTGGGCCGGTGCTCCGGTGTCGAGGCGGCCCATTCGCCTAAATACACCTTGGGGCCTTCGCGGTTGTAATCGTCGTAGTAGTGGCGGTGGTTCAGCAGCCATCCCGTGCTCTCATAGTAGTGTTCGTCCACCATATCGGTCACGTCGCTGTGCTCCTCGGCAAACCTCCAGCCTTCAAGGTAGTCGGACGAGGGGGAATGGAAGGGACCCACCGTGCCGCACACGGTGATATTGGGGTATTTCTCCTTTACGGCCTTGCTAATCATGAGATACCGCTCTTCGAATGCGGTGGAGATGAGGTCTTCGTTGCCTATGCTGATCATCTTCAGGCCGAAGGGAGCCGGATGACCGGCATCGGCGCGCATCTTGGCCCACTGGCTCTTGGCGGGGTCGCCGTTGGCCCACTCAATGAGGTGCAGAATTTCCTGGCAGTAGGCATTCATGTCGCTCATGGCTATACCGCCCTGCTGACCACCCCATCCGTCGGCATTGTAGTCGGAGTTCTGGCAGGGCACTCCAGCGGCGAGCACGGGAAGGGGTTCGGCACCTATGTCCTCGCAGAACTGGAAGTACTCATAGAAGCCCAGGCCGCGGGTCTGGTGATAATGCCAGATATTGAAGTCGGGCTTGCGGTCTTGCAGCGGCCCCACGGTGTGGTTCCAGTGGTAGATGTTGTCGATGCCGTCGCCATGGCTGAGGCAGCCGCCGGGGAATCGCACAAACTTGGGGTGCAGGTCGGCAATCGTCTGTGCCAGGTCTTTGCGCAGACCGTTCTTGCGCCCTTTGAAGGTATCTTTGGGGAAGAGGCTTATCATGTCAGCGGCCACCGTGCCCTTCTTCTGCGGTGTCACCGTGAGACGGGCCTTGGTGGAACCTTTCTTGGCCGTCAGCGTAACGGCATACTGCCGCCACTCGCTGCCCTCTACCTTTATCTTGGCTTGTGCCAGCGGCTTTGGCTCGCCCTCGGCCACCAAGGTCACGGTGAGCACCTTGTTGGGGCAGTCGGTGCAGCGAGCATAGAGGCTAAAGTCGTACAGGGCACCTTCGCTCACTACCATGCCGTCCCATCCCTCATTGGTGATGGGGTTTGCGGTGAGCAGGGCATAATGGGGGTTGTTGCGGCTCAGCGGCTGCTCGGTGCCGGTGGCTATCGCACCGGGGCTGCTCCAGGCTGTGGTGGATGTCCACTCCTTGCGGTCCTTAGCATTGTATTCGAAGTCGCGGTTCTGTACCATTTCGGCATAGAGACCGCCGTCGGCAGCATAGCTGAGGTCTTCGAAGAACACACCTATCAACTTGTCGCTGATGGCTTTCTGCTTCTGCTCGTCAACCACCACTTTTACCTTTGCCATGCTCAGGTTTTTGTAACGCGTGGCATCGTCGGTCATACGTTCACGGCTCAGGGTGGCATCGCGACGCAAAAGTTCATGATAGGTGAGCAAGTCTACCAGTTCACCCTGTGTGATGTCGAAGATTTGTCCGCGGAAGGACTTGCCGTTTATCTGCACGGTGTCGCCGCCCCAGGCCACTTCGCTGATGGTGCTGGGTGTGTCGGCAGAGAACGTGCGGAAATCTTTCGAGGCAGAGAGATACCGCTTCTCATCACCGCTCTGATAGAAGATGTCGTAGCCACCCTCGTCGTCTTCAAACACGATGGGGCGCAGGCAGGTCTTGGTGGTCACACGGGGATAGTCCTGCGGACGCCAGGTGATAAGGTCTTCTGTATAGGCGGCGGCAAAGCAGGGGGAGGTTTCGTTCAATTGCCACACGGCACGCCACGTACCATCGGCAGCGTGCACCACGTCAGGGGCATACATGCGTTTGTCCTTGCCCCACTGGCCGTAGTCGGAAGCACACAACTGGCCTATCTCTTCCCATAGCCCATCGAAGTTCATATAGGCGGCATGGAGTCCCTGTGTGGGGTCGGGAGAGTAGATGAATATCTCGCGTGTCACGTTGTCGCTCCCATCGTCTTCGTCAGTCTCCAATTCTTGTGCTGCGGCAGCACCCCACGTCATCGTCAGCATGGCGAGGAGGGCTGTTCTCAGGTAGTAAACTGTTCTTATCATGGTGTATTTGCTTTATTACTGTTTTGACTGCAAATTTAGTGTAAACTATCCAAACGGCAAAGCGAACACAACTTTTTGTCGGCTATTTTTTCATTGAACCCACCTATGGTGGGTGATAATAAAAAAGACACACTGTTTTTCATATTTCCACGCGGTATAAAAAATAAATACGTTTTTATTTTGTTTCACTCTCGTTTTTTTCGTAATTTTGCCCAATAATGGGAGTTGTACCCATAACATCAATTATAAAATTTACCAAAAGTATGAGTCTTTCCAATTACGACTTGATGAAAGGAGAGGAAATTGTGGCTGAGGCACAGTTGCATTACTTTCTCTATTGGCTACCCAGCTTGCTTGTGCTTCTTGCAGTAGTGCTGCCTTTCCTGCCTCTGCAGGCACCTGTGTCGAAACTCCTTATCTGCTCCGGCGCTATTCTTGTGGTGGCACTCCTGTGGATAGTGACCCTCAACAACGGCAAACGCTACATTCTTACCAATAAGCGTATCATCAAGAAAACAGGCATCATAAGGCGCGTCACAACCGAACTGATGCTGCGCAAGGTGGAGTCGGTGTCCACCCGACAGAGCATCTTGGGACGCATCTTCGGTTACGGCGACGTGAACGTGTCGACAGGTGAACAGACCGACTGCTTCGAGTTTATCATCCACCCCAACCAATTCAGCAACAAAATTCATGAACAAATAGACCTCATCGTCTCCAACACCCCCATGCAAACCCAACTGACCCGCGGCGATGAGTAAGTCACACCCTCATGATATCCTCACGATAATTCACACATAAAAATATTAAACGATGAAAACGAATTTACTAAAGAAATCGATGAATGCCTGCCTGTTCACAATGGCTGTTGTAATGCTCGCATCCTGCGCTTCAACCAATACGGTGCCCATCACCGGACGCAAACAGCGCATCGCCGTCGACGACCAGACCATCCTGAGCCTAAGTAAGGAGCAGTATCAGGAATATATGAAGACTGCAAAACCATCGACCAACGCCGCCAACACTGCCATGGTAAAGAGAGTGGGACAACGCATCGCTACCGCTGTGGAAACCTATCTGAAGACCAATGGCTATGCACAAGAAGTGCAGAACTTCAGTTGGGAGTTCAACCTCGTGCAGGACAACAATGTGAATGCCTTCTGCATGCCTGGAGGCAAAATCGTGGTCTACGAGGGACTGCTTCCCGTCACAAAGGACGAAGCCTCGCTTGCCGTCGTCCTCGGACATGAGGTGGCACATGCCGTAGCCAAACACTCAGCCGAACAACTCACCAAGCAGCAGGGTGCTGCTACCGGTACGCAAATTCTGGGCGGTGTGCTGCAGGCTGTGGGCGTAGGTGCCAATACTGCTGCTTTGGCTACTTCCGTGGCAGGACAGGCCGCCAGCCTCATGAACCTCAAATACTCGCGCAGCAACGAGACCGAGGCCGACCACATGGGTCTCATTTTCGCAGCAATGGCAGGCTACGACCCGAATGTGGCCGTCGCGTTCTGGCAGCGCATGGCCAGTTCTTCGAGTGGCACCACTCCCACCTGGCTCAGTTCGCACCCCTCCGATGCCCAGCGCATCTCTGATATACAGAACAAATTCTTACCCGAGGCCCTTAAATATTACAAAAGATAACCGTCGTTATGATTGAGTATTTTTCACAGAACATCTGGCTTATCTGGATACTTGTATCCTTGCTCTGCCTGATTTTGGAACTGGGGTCGGGCGACCTCTTCATCCTCTCCTTTTCGGTGGGAGCACTGTGTACCGCAGCTGCCACCGCACTGGGTGCCGGCATAGTGTTGCAAATCATCATCTTCGTGGTATGCTCGCTACTCTGCGTATTCTATCTGCGACCGATTGCCAAACAATATCTGCACCGCAATGCAGACAACCGGCTGAGCAATGCCGATGCCCTGCCGGGGCGTATTGGCACCGTAAGCCAAGACATCGAGGCTAGCGGATATGGTCGCGTGGCTTTAGACGGCGACGACTGGAAGGCTGTGAGTGCCGACGGCAAGGCCATCGCCAAGGGTGAGCGAGTGCGTATCGTGAAACTCGACAGCATCATCGTCACCGTAGAGAAAGTTTAAACCTTACTTTATTTACCACAATTTCAAAAAACTTACCATTATGAGTGTTACAACCACTGTACTTATCGTACTTATCGTACTTGCCATCATCATCGCCAAAAAGACGCTGGTGATTATACCGCAATCGGAAACCAAGATTATCGAGCGCCTCGGACGCTACCACGCCACCCTAAGCCCGGGCATCAACATCATCATCCCCTTCATCGACGCGGCCAAGTCGATCGTCACACTCAACAGGGGACGCTATGTCTATTCCGATGCAATCGACCTCAGAGAGCAGGTCTACGACTTCGACAAGCAGAACGTGATTACCAAAGACAATATCCAGATGGGTATCAACGCACTGCTCTACTTCCAAATTGTAGACCCCTTCAAAGCTGTCTACGAAATAAACAACCTGCCCAACGCCATAGAGAAACTTACACAGACCACCCTGCGTAACATCATCGGTGAGATGGAACTTGACCAGACGCTCACCTCGCGCGACACTGTGAACACCAAATTGCGTGCCGTGCTCGATGATGCCACCAACAAGTGGGGCATCAAGGTGAACCGCGTGGAGCTGCAGGACATCACGCCGCCGCAAAGCGTGCTCAACGCCATGGAGAAACAGATGCAGGCCGAACGAAACAAGCGTGCCGCCATCCTCACCAGCGAGGGTGACAAGCAGTCGCAGATTCTCCAGTCGGAGGGCGACAAGGCTGCCATGATCAACCGCGCCGAGGCACAGAAACAGCAGGCCATCCTCGAAGCCGAGGGTCTCGCCACCGCACGCATCCGCGTGGCAGAGGCAGAGGCCGTCGCCATCAAGAAAATCACAGAGGCTGTGGGCGACTGCACCAATCCTGCCAACTACCTCCTGGCACAAAAATACATCCAGATGATGGAAGAACTGGCCAAGGGCGATCAGACCAAGACCGTTTATCTGCCCTATGAGGCCACCAATGTACTGGGCAGCCTGGGTGGCATCAAAGACCTCTTCAAGGGACAGTAATAATCCCGACATACCTTCCATAAACAGACAACTAAATGAATATTTGTATTGTGGCCGGTGCAAGGCCCAACTTCGTCAAGGTGGCTCCCATCGTGAGAGCCGTGGAAAAAGCCCACCAGCAGGGACACGACGTGCACTACACATTGGTCTATGCCGGTGTGCCAGGTGATCCCACACTCGAACCCACGCTCTTCAACGACTTGCAAATGGCTTCACCGGATGTCTATCTTGGTGTAGACTGTGTAAGCCTCAACGAACTTACCGGCAGGGTGATGGGCGAGTTTGAGAAATATCTTGAACACAATGACACCGACGTGGTAATCGTGGTCGACGACTTGGCCTCTACCATGGCGGCTGCCATCGTGACGAAGAAACAAGGCAAGTATCTGGCACACCTCGTGGCGGGCACACGTTCCTTCGACATCCGCATGCCGAAGGAGATCAACCGCCTCGTCATCGACGGACTCTCCGACTTCCTCTTCACCGCGGGAGAGGGTGCCAACAACATCGTGTCGAGAGAGGGCGTGAGCCTCTCGCAGACCTATATGGTGGGAAACATTCTCATGGACTCGCTGCGATTCAACCGCAACAGACTGCAACGACCCGATGTGATGGATGCTCTGCATCTTGAAGAAGGCCACTACATTGTGTTCACACTCAACAGGAAGGCGCTCGTGGCCGATACGGTCAACCTGCGCAATATGCTAAAGGCGATTGTCGAGACCGCGAAGGGATGCCCCATAGCGGCACCCCTTCGCGGAGCGGCAAGGAGCACCGTACAACGCCTGCTCACCACTCTCAATGACGACGTGAGCCGCTTCCACCTCATCGATCCACTTAGCTACCTACAGTTCGGTTATCTCACCGCTCATGCCAAGGGCATCATCACCGACTCGGGCAACGTGGCCGAGGAGGCCACTTTCAACGGTGTACCCTGCATCACGCTCAACAGCTACACCGAGCACATAGAGACGGTACGTCACGGCACCAACGTGCTCGTGGGCGAGGACCCCGGCCGCCTGCGCGAGACGCTGACCGACATGGTGGCAGGAAAATGGAAGAAGTATTCGTTGCCCGACCGCTGGGACGGCCGTTCGGCCGAGCGTATCGTGCAGATACTGATTGATGAACTGGAACACGCCTGACACTTCCTTCCCATATCCCTCCTTACCCACACAAAGACTTGCCATGCAACAAAAGACGCTCCCCATTGTGGGGATGATGTGTGCCGCCTGCTCTGCCAAGGTGGAACGCACGTTGTCGGCCATGCCGGGCGTGGACAGTGCGGCTGCCAATCTGGCCGGACGCACCGTCACCCTCACATACGACGAGAAACAGGTGTCACTGGAAGCCATGCGCACACAATTGGCCGACGCCGGGTATGAACTGATTACCGATACCGAGGTGAGCGTGACGCAGATAGAGCACCGACGCATGCAGTTGCTTAGCCGGCGGGTGTTGCTTTCATGGGTCTTTGCCCTGTTCACCATGGCACTCTCCATGGGATGGATAGTAGTGGGCGGACGTGCTTTCACCAACCAGATTCTCCTAATCATTGCTGCTGCCAACCTGTGGTACTGCGGCAGGGAGTTCTATGTCACGGCATGCCGGCAGTTGAAGCACGGCTCTGCCAATATGGACACCCTCGTGGCGCTGAGCACGGCGGTGTCGTTTCTCTTCAGCACATTCAACACCTTTGCGGGCGATGCCGTGTGGGGCGCACGCGGTATCGCCTGGCACACTTATTTCGATGCCTCCGTCATGATTGTCACCTTCGTTCTCACTGGCCGCTGGCTCGAGGAGCGTGCCAAGAACAGTACGGCCTCTGCCATAAGACAACTCATGGGCATGGCACCCAAAACAGCACGTCTGGTCATGGGCAACACACTAAGCGAGGTGCCGGTGGCTACCTTGGAGCGCGGCGATACCATAGAAGTGCGACAAGGGGAAAAGATACCAGTCGACGGCGATGTATTCACCGAAGAAGAGGCGTATGTGGATGAGTCGATGATTACCGGAGAACCCCTGCCTGTGAGAAAAAAGCCCGCCGACCGCATCTTGGCAGGTACCATCGTCAGCAGTGGGTGCCTGCGCATGAAAGCACGGCAGGTGGGCGCACAGACGATGCTGGCACAGATTATACGCATGGTGCAACAGGCACAGGGCTCGAAGGCTCCCGTGCAACGCGTGGTCGACAAGGTGGCACTCGTTTTTGTGCCTACGGTGGTGGGCATAGCCGCCGTCACACTGCTCGCATGGCTCCTCATAGGCGGATTCGACAAACTGCCAGAGGCTCTGCTCTCGGCGGTATCGGTGCTGGTGATTGCTTGTCCCTGTGCCATGGGGCTCGCCACACCCACCGCACTCATGGTGGCCGTGGGCAAGGCGGCGCAGAAGCAAGTGCTCGTGCGCGATGCCACAGCTTTGGAACAAGTGCGCAAGGTGAATGCCCTCGTCATCGACAAAACGGGCACCCTCACCATACCCCGCGACGATGTCGACTTCCGCAAGGCGGCACAATTGGAACCCGAGGAGCGAGAATCGCTCAAGCCCTATGCCGCTGAAGCCATGCAGGCATTGACGCGCGAGGGTGTCACGGTTTATCTGATGAGCGGTGACAAGGAGGAGGCTGTAGCCTACTGGGCCGACAAGGTGGGCATCACCCATTATCGCAGCGGAGTACTCCCACAGGACAAAGAAGACCTGGTGCGGCAACTGCAGGCAGAGGGCAAGACAGTGGCCATGATGGGCGACGGCATAAACGACACACAAGCCCTTGCCGCAGCCGACGTAAGTATCGCGATGGGCAAGGGCACTGATGTGGCCATGGATGTGGCACAAGTTACACTTATGGGTTCCGACCTGCGCCGTGTGGCCGATTTGATAAGATTGTCGCGACAGACGGTGCGCATGGTGCGCCAAAACCTGTTCTGGGCTTTTGTCTACAACTTGGCATGTATCCCTCTCGCCGCCGGTGTGCTGCGAATAGCGGGGGTATCGTTCCAGATTACGCCCATGTGGGCGAGTGCCCTCATGGCTTTCTCCAGTGTGAGCGTGGTGCTCAACAGCCTACGTCTCAAGTTCTTCAGTTAGCGGCTTTCCACTTCACGTTGCCGTCCACGCGCTCCACTTTCCCCATTCGGCACAATTGGTCGATGGCACCTGTGGCCAGAGCATCGCTTTTCGCCGTACGCCGTGCGTAGCCCAACAGGCGCGGCACCTGCCGCACAAGGTCCTCTTCCGGGGTAGAGATTTGTTGTTCCACGACCATGGCCACAAGATTGAGTATTTCCACCATAGGGATGTCGGCCATGTCGCGTTTGTTGCCGGTACGCCAACCTTCAAAGTGTTCTGCATCGAGTTTGGTCGACCAGTAGGTGGGGTTGTCTGCCTCCGATGCCGGGTCGCGGTAGCCCACGGAATCGGCCACTTGCTTCACCAGTTTCTGCAGGTCTGTCATCTTGCGTATGTTGAGTCCGTAGCCTTCCTTTATCCTGGCGCAAAGCACATTCAGCGTCACAGGCTGTTCGCCTTTTATCACGTTCGTCACATGCTGTGAGGTGCGTTTGGGCGCTCCTGCCAGTTGCTCTATCTTTTGCAATTGCGGACAGTTTGTAAGGTGGTAGGGCTCATAATCCTTGGTCTCCGTCTTTTCGGGCAGTACAAGAATCTCGTCTTTTGTCACGTCGAAGGGGACGTCGGCCAGGTGCGCCATCAGCGGGTTAGGGTGTGAGGCTGACGTTTGTCCGCCCGGCTGAACAGCATTTTCTTTCTCGGCGGCGGAAGCAGCTTGTGCCCGTTGCCGTTTCTCTTTAGCAGCCTGTTCCAACTGTGCCAGCAGTTTCTCGCTTATGCGCCGTTTGTTCAGCAGCCAGTCTACGCTCCATATCCTCATCAGGTTCCAGCCCAGTCCGGCAAGTACGCCCGGCTGACAGATTTCGCGGTCGCGTTCGGTGCTCGTGCTGTAGTAGCCGGTGCCGTCGCAGAGCAGTCCCATCAGGTATTCTCCCTCGTTGTCGGGGTCAATTACTGCCAGGTCTATCTTGAAGCGCGATCTGCCCACCTGCCTGTCGGTCTTATAGCCGTGTTCGGCCAGCATGCGTGCCACATCGTCCATAAGCGAGGTGTCGTGCTGCTGCACAAACTGTTCCGAGGCCACCGACATACGTCCGTTCTTGGCGAACTCGAGGAAGCGTTTCAGTCCTTCCACACCTTTGGCGCGGCTCCTGTTCAGGTCAATCTGTTCGGGCTGCATGGTAGAGAACACCATCATCTCGTAGCGTGCACGGCTCACCGCCACATTCAGTCGGCGCTCGCCGCCGCTGTTGTTCAGCGGCCCGAAGTTCATCGAAACCTTCCCGTTGCGGTCGGGACCGTATCCCACCGAGAAGAGGATGATGTCGCGCTCGTCGCCCTGCACGTTCTCCAGGTTCTTCACGAAGATGGGTTCAGCGCAGTCGTAGGCGGCACGTTCCAGTTGCGGTTGTTTACTCAGTTCTTCCACCAGCAGGTCTTCTATCAGGTCTTGCTGTGCCTTGCTAAAAGCCACGATGCCTATGCTGCGGCCGTCGGGGTCTTCGCTCAGTCTGCGCAGGGTCTCATCGACGATGGCACGTGCCTCGGCGCGGTTGCTGCGTGTCTTGCCCATGTCGTAGGTGCCATTAACGGGGATGAAACGCACCTTCGACAAGCGGTCGTCGACCGAGGGGAAGGTGTATAGCTTGCCGTCGTAGTATTGTGTGTTGCTGAAGGCGATGAGACTCTCGTGTCGGCTACGATAGTGCCATGTGAGATAGTGGTCGGGCAGCGACAGCGTGATGCAGTCGTCCAGAATGCTTTCCATGTCGTCGTTCTCGGCATCGCTCTCGTCCACCTGGTTAGTGGCGAAGAAACTGGTGGGCGGCATCTGCTTCGGGTCGCCCACCACGATGACGGCCTTGCCGCGTGCAATGGCACCCACGGCTTCGCTGGTGGGCATCTGCGAGGCCTCGTCGAACACCACGAGGTCGAACTTTTCCTGATCAAGATCCACAAACTGTGCAACGGAGATGGGGCTCATCAGCATGCAAGGGCACAGCTTGGGCAGCAGAGAAGGTATCTGGTCCAATATGTTGCGTATGGAGGCATTGCGGCCCTTTGAGGCAATGTGCCTCTTGAGAATGCCCATCTCCGAACTGTTAGCTGCCTCAATGGTGACAGAGGGGATGCGCGAGGCCAGTTGGCAATAGAGGGCTTTCTTGGTGAGTTCTTGGAACCTGCGCGACAAACTGCGGTATGTCTCAATTGTCTCCTCAAAGATTTGTCCATCGAAGAAGAGCAGCTCTTCGTCGGCTTCTATCACAGCCATGGCCATCGCCTTATATGTGGAGCGCAACATGGCGTCGGCAGCCTGTGCGCTGGAGTGTCCCTCCTCGATGTAGTGTATCAGCGGTGTGAGGTGTGCCTCCCGTAGACTGGCTTTCCTTCGAATCCACTGAGCCCAGTCGCGCGCGGTGTGCAGGTTGTTGGTCCATCGGTCCAAATGCTGTTCCAGTTCCTCCAACAGGAGGTCAGCGGCTATGGCAGCGGTAGGATCAAGGGCAGCGTCCAGTTGGTTGAGGCGTCGCGCCGTGCTCAGATTACATTCCATAATGTGGTCTTTGGTGAGCAGGGCCAGACCGGCCAGCGGCGTTTGGTTCTGCTCCAAATGGCGGAGCACTTCAGGGGCGTTGTCCATACACTGCTGCATGTCGTTCCAGCATTCCTTGTCCTTGGCGGCAAGCGGTCCGAACACTCTCTCCAGTTCGTCGTGCATTTGGTCCACCTTCTCCTGTATGGCTCGGTATTGGTCCATCTTCTTGAAGAGCTGTTCCACATTGGTGGTGGTCAGGGACTCACACATGGGTTTCAGTTGTTTCACAAAGTTCTTCTTTGCGAAGATACGGGGCAGCACCCACTTTTCGCAGGCCTCCTGCCACTCCCTTTTCAGTCGCCCCACATCCTGCGTGAGCAGTGCCTCGGTGCCTTCTTGCAGCAGGTTTGCCCGTGCTTCGTCGCGCAACTTGCCTATCTGCAAACGCTCCAGCATGGCAGCCTGCAAGGGCTTGTCGGCCACGGTGCGCAGCAGTGCCTCGTTCAGCACCGGCATATTGGCAGCCATGTCGGCCAACTGCAGTGCCCATCGCACGCCGGCACAGGTGGGGGCGATGTGTATTCCGATATTGTTGGCCAATACGGTCAATTGCTGTTGTGCTTCGGCGGAAAGGCCCTTCATCAGTTTCAAGGTGGCAGCAATCTGCACTTGTGCCTGTGTGGTGGGATCATACACCTCTATTCCTTTCAACGGGTGGATGGCAGGGTCGCCAGTGATGCGGAACACCGTGTCCAATTGGCGCAGGGCGGCTTCGGCCTCCTCTATGCGTGCGGCGGTGAGGTCTTGCAGGAAGTCGGGCTCCATTACCACCTCGTCGTTGCCCTCTATAGCCAGATAGCGCGTAATCATATCGTAGAGGGAGAGCCCGGAGGGCTGCTTGGTGTGCAGCCGTTCGACTTGCTTTATGAGCAACTGCCGGTGTTCGAAGAGTTTCTCCGACTCCTTGGCATATTCGTCCGACGACTTCAGTCGTGTCACGTCGAGCGCCTTCTGCAGTTGCTGCAGCAGGTGACTCTTGGTCATCTTGTTAGAGTGCATCTCCAGACAGAAGGGGTCAAGCCCGATGCGTGCCAGACGTTTCTGCACCACCTCAAGGGCTGCCATCTTCTCAGCCACGAAGAGCACGCGGCGGTTGTGGTAGAGGGCGTTGGCAATCATGTTGGTGATGGTCTGACTCTTGCCGGTGCCGGGAGGGCCGTAGAGGATGAAGCTGCGGCCCTCGCCGCTCTCTATCACGGCTTCGAGCTGCGAGGAGTCTACGTCGACAGGGATGGCAAACTCCATTGGCTGCATGGTCTTGTCGAGCGTGCGGGTGTCGGTGCCGGCATTGTCGCAGCTATCTACCAGCCTTTTCTGTATCAGGCTCTCTATGATGGGATTCTGCTTCAGTTTGTCGCCGTTGTTGTGAATGTCGTTCCACATCACGAACTTGCTGAAGGAGAAGAGGCTGAGCAGACTCTCCTCCACGATGTCCCAACGGGGATGGTTCTTCAGACATGCCCTGACAATGGCGAACACCTTGAGCACGTCGATGCCGGAGTGGTCGGTGGGCAGTGGGGTGAGCCCTGTTATGTGCAGGTCGTACTGCTGTCGCATCATTTCCACCAGCGTGGTGTTGAAGGTCATCTCCTCATCGCGAATGCGCAGCACGTAGTTGTTGCCGCTTTTCTTCACGATGTTCACAGGCAGCAGCAACAGGGGGGCATAACGCGGTTTCACGCTGCGCTCGGTTTCATACCATTTCAGCAGACCTAACACCATATAGAGCGTGTTGGCACCGTTTTCCTCCATCGCCGTCCTGGAGTCGCGGTACAGTTTCTTCAGCATGTCCGTCAGTTCGTCTTGCTGCAGGTAGGAGCACAGTTGGTGGCTCTTTATGTTTTCGGTCACAATTTGCTCCAGTCCCTGAATGTGTATCTTCGACTGGTACATGCCAGTCTCGTCGGGGAGAATGCGTTTTTGTCCCGGGCAGGGCAGTATCAGGTAGTCTTCCTTGGCCTGCAGGTGGTCTTCCACCTTGTCGATGTCGAGCGAGATGAAGGGGATGGTGCGTCGTCCGAGTCGCAGGTTGACCAAGTTGTTGCGCAGTGAGAAATCGAGCAGCTTACGCTCCCATATCTCCATGCGGGTGGCAGCATGTTCCGTGTCCTGTTCCGGCAGTTCATATTGAACCTGTTCCTTCACTTCGCGCGTGGCATGGTCCAGACTGATGCCATCTTGCTGCCACACACCGTCTACCTTGACGGGCAGGGGGCGGATTCCCTCCATACGGCAGCGGAACACATCGAGAGCCATGATGAAGTCGGTGGCTTCGCCGTAGATGTGTTGTTCGGCGGAGCGCACAGCCATTTCGAATGTCACATTGGAACTTGTGAGCAGGGTGGTCTCCACAAGCACCAGTTCATTGATGCCGTTGGCTATTGACTTGGAGAGGTAACTGGCATCGTCGCAGCACACCTGCGGATAGTATTTCTCCACCAACCAGCAGCCTACGAACATGTGTCCCTTGCAGCATACAAGCAGGGGATGCAGACCGATAGCCTCCATCACCGATGCGTAGAGTATGGAGAGGTCGGCGCAGGTGCCCATCTTCTCGGCCAGCACCTGACTGGTGAGGCGTAGCCGCTGACCTTTCTCCTCAAAACTGGCGGGAGGTGTCACATACACCATCCCCTCGCTGCGCAGCGCCTCGAAAATGGCGGCCACCTGTGCACGTACGCGGTTGGGGTCTTGGGTCTGATAGGCATCGAGCGATGACGAGTCGGTGAATGTCTTCAGGAATTTGGCCGTCTCCATCTTCACCTTAGCCAACTCAGGGGCGTTGGGTGTGACGAAGGCGGCTGTGGTCTCCGGCATCACGTTGATGCCCGGCCACTCATCGAAGGCCAACAGCCTCGTCAGATAATCGTGGCTGAACACCTCGTCGTCGTCGATGAACACCCGCGCGGTGAACTGCGTAGGTGTGCTTTCCGTCAGTTCCCGCAGTTTGTCCACGTCGGCTGTCACATCTATCTTGTCTATGCTCACGGTGGCACCTGACGGCACTCTGTCCACCCTGGCTTCGGCCGTCTGAATGAGTTCACCTTCCAGCGTGATGCGAATGTGTTGCCATTCCTCCTCGGTGTCGTTGGTCAGTTCGCATGTTTCTATGCATCTCTTGCCGTTTATGGCCATGGCATAGTTCAGGCAGGGCAGGTACCTGAGCACGAAGTGTTTGTCCGTCAGTTGAATGTTCATATTGCTTGGTGTTTTTTAGTTGTCGTTTCAATAAGATACCGAGCAGGCGATTCCTGCAGCCTCCACTTTGTCGCGGATGGCATCGAGTTGCCCGGGTGTTGCTTTACGCAGCCGCAGGTCGGGTGTCTCACGGTCTATGGTGTAAATCATCACCTGCTGCGGTGCGATGCGGCGCAGGGCCTCTATCCACGGCAGCACGTACTGGTCGCCGGTGTTGTCCATGTCAGTGCCGTCCACGATGCCCGTGAGGAACATAGTCTGCACAATCACCTTGCCGCGGAAGGCCTGCAGGCGCTCCATCACGCGGGCCACATCGTAGCGGGCGCTCACGGGACGGTCGAGCAGGGCAATGTAGCGGGGGTCGACGGTGTCCAGTTTCTGAATGTTGTTGTCCACGCGCATCAGAGCCTCATGCACGGCTGGACGGTCCAGGTAGGTGGCATTGCTCAGCACTGACACCTTCGCCTGCGGAGCGAACTGATTGCGCAACCGCAAGGTGTCGTCGATGATGCCGGAGAAGTCGGGGTGCCCTGTGGGCTCGCCGTTGCCGGCAAAGGTCAGCACATCGGGCTGTATGCCTTCCGCCGTCATCTCCCGGAGTTTCTTTTCAAGTGCATCTGCTACTTCCTGGCGCGTCGGCCTTGGCTGGTGGGGACGGTGGTCGCGGTTGAATCCGCATTCACAGTAGATACAGTCGAACGAACATACCTTGCCGTCGCCCGGTTGCAGGTTGATGCCGAGCGAGATACCCAGCCTACGGCTGTGTACGGGACCGAAAATAGGGGAAGGATAGATAATGGTGCTCATAGGGATGGTGTTTTTTTACAGGTGTCGTGTGCCAAGGAAGGCTGTGAAGAGTTTCATGATTCTGGTCGACGTTTCCACTTTGGATTGATACTCACCGTTGTATTTCGTCGGAACGGTCTTGCCGGAATATTCATTCACAAACTCGTCCTGGTCGAACTTGCAGTTCTTCACAATGACGTTGAAGAGTCTGCCTTTGTCGAAGTAGAAACGGAACTCTCTCAGTTTGCCTTCATCCATGTCAGGATAGGAGGAGTAGATAAACTGGATGTGCCCTTGCTCGTCGTAAAGATACTCTTCGTAAAATTCGCGGGCAGCGAAATTGTATTTCATCGTGGCAAAATCAAGGTATAGCGGGGGGTATATCTCATCGACTTCTTCCTCACGGTAATACATGTACACATCTTCCTCATGGTAACCAGTACCCGGAAGGTTCTGCTTCATTTTGGCCAGGAAGTATTCCGGTACGGGGTAAATCTCGCCCTCTTCTTCCAGTTTCTTCACATTCTCTATATATGTCTTGGCAGAGCTGTAGTGCTCGCGAATCTTCTTTAATGCCTCTTGGGCTTGTGCTGTCTGTGTGCCAAAGACCAACAGTAGCACCGCAATTACAAAAATAGCTTTTTTCACGATTTTGTCAGCATTTGGATTAATGCTACAAATTTATGATTTTTCCTTTATTCATGCAAGAAATCAAGAATTTTCTTGAATAACTAAAGTCGCATGGCTCGTGCCGGAAAAGACGAGGCTTCTTCCTTAGTAGAAACATAAGGGCCATCACATTGCAGTGTCTCTACAGACAGGTGAAAAGACCCAAGAGTGAAGGGCAAAAAGCAAAAAAAACACAAAACACCTCTCTCAATTTGGAGATAATCAGAAAAAGAACTATTTTCGCAAAAAATATTAATATTCGTTACAAACATGAAGATAGCCAATCCCGTTTACGACACCGTGTTCAAATACCTCATGGAGGATGAGCGTATCGCACGCACCATCCTGTCTGCTTTGCTCAAGAAAGATGTTGTGGCCGTGGAAATGAGGCCCCATGAGTACACCAACGACAAATACGACAGCCTTGCGGTGTTCCGCATCGACTTCGGTGCCACCATCCGAGATGCGGAGGGAAAAGAAAGCCTAATGCTGATAGAACTGCAGAAGACTTGGCTGGAAACAGAGACTCTGCGCTTCCGTCAATACCTCGGAGTACACTACTCCAACCCCAAGAACATCAGGAAAGACGGCAATGCGCTTCCGATGGTAGCAGTATATCTACTTGGGCACAAGGTAGGCGACATTGAAGAGCCTGTCATCTACGTCAACAAGCAAATATGTAGTTACGACAGTCTGTTGGTGACGAAAGGCTTGCCCAATCCTTTCGTGGAGAGTCTCACGCATGAGAGTATCATCGTACAGATACCGCGTCTTCATGGGCAGGTCAACAACCGCCTTGATCAAGTGCTGAGCATTTTCGACCAGTCACGGATTGACAAAGACGACAGCCATGTGTTGAGGTTTGAAGATGAGGCTTACGATGGCGATGCCGATATGACCCGCATTTTGCACCGTCTGACAATGGCTGCCG
Source organism: uncultured Prevotella sp. (assembly GCA_905235975.1). Classification (GTDB taxonomy): domain Bacteria; phylum Bacteroidota; class Bacteroidia; order Bacteroidales; family Bacteroidaceae; genus Prevotella. The sequence goes on along the minus strand of CAJONT010000048.1, from coordinate 6,221 downwards.
CTGATGCCGACATGCGACACAAGATGAATGTAGAGGATGAGTATTTCTCTGCCATCGAAAAACGCGACACAGAAATTTTGCTGAAGGATCGAAAACTGGCTGAGCAGAAGGCACAACTCACCGAGCAGAAGACACAACTCACCGAGCAGAAGGCACAACTCACCGAGCAGAAGACACAACTGGAACAAAAGGACGAGATGCTCCGCATGAGTGTGAAGCTGCTTTTGCAGTCAGGAAAAACTATCGAGGAAATTGCAAAAAGTATGGGAATGAATCCTGAAATCATTAGGAGACTGGAAAAATAACGATTGCATCCCCATCAGTGGTCACCTGATTTGGGTAATGTCCATACTCCAGCGGGATAATGCCCCTCTCATGTTGGGAACTTTCCATCATATACCAAGATAAAATAGAGACGCCACCTTGTGACGTCTCTACTTTACTATAGTCTGTTTCGGATGGCAGGGGTTAAAAACCCTGCAAAAGACAACTTATTTCAGTCCGCGGTTGTTGAACGTGACGTTGAGCAACTGCAAGTACTTATGGTACTGCGCAGTGGTAAGAATAGCACGCATGTGGGCGAGGTTCTTACGCACGGCCTTATCGACCATATTCTGGCGCTCCGACTCGTCGGCCATAGCAGCATTCAACATGTCAGCGCGGAAAGCAGTCTGGACGTCAGAGACAAACTCCAACTGATCCCAACTAAGTCCAAGGGCAAGTCCCAGTTTGTTCATGTTCACTTTCATGTCATAGGCCTGCACATTGTTCACTGCGTTGGTGTTTTCATTCTCAGCAAAAGCAAAAGTCATGCTCAGCATAACGATTACACTTAAAACAAATCTTTTCATCTTTTTACCTTTCTTTTTTGTTAATCAATGGGGCACTTTCGCTGTGCCTGTTATCCTAAAAATCTCTGTGCCTAGTTGGCTTTACGGGTGCAAAGATAGAACGAATATCATTCCGACCAAACTTTTTTGGCCTCTGTGTGCGCAAACAGTACCTTTTCTTGACCTGAGTCAAAAGACGGCCAAAACGGCAAAATCTTCTTCACCTTAATAGATGAGTGCGTAAGAACGACCAATAATATCTTAAGGTGGATTCTATTAAGCTCGCCTACCCGTAACCTTTCGTGTTACCCGCTACACGCCCTCATTGACTATCGTCTTCCTCTGTCACGACTCGGCATAATTAATAGAATCCACCTTAAAATGTAGGCATTTTTGGCAACGTCATATTTTTTTTATACATTTGCAGACTGTTGGAGTATTCAGCACACCACTGTGGATGAAAGGAGCTCCATTAAGTAATCATAGATAGTAAAAACCTAACAAAAGACCATAAGAAATCATGGAGAAAGAAAACAAGTTTATTAGCACATCCCACAAACTCTACGCCATCAGCGATGGTCAGGAAGAACTACTGGAGGAGAGCTCCGAAGGCCAGCCTTTCATGTTTATCAGCGAAATGGGGATGAACCTGCCCGCTTTCGAGGACAAGCTCACCGCCCTCAATGTAGGCGACATCTACGACTTCGTGATACCTGAAGCAGAAGCTTTCGGCAAATACTACGAGGAAGGAGTGCAGGAACTGGACAAGAAAATGTTCTATATTGACGGGCAGTTCGACTACAAGCGCATACGCGAAGACGCCGTCATCCCACTGGTAAATGAAGCTGGCGAACAATTCATGGCTCGCGTGCTGGAAGTGAAGAGCAACACCATAGTGATAGACCTGAACCATCCTCTTGCCGGATGCGACCTTCGCTACGTGGGCAAGGTGCTCGAATCGAGACCTGCCACGGTGGAAGAAGTAGCTCAGATGGCACGCATACTGAGCGGAGAGGGTGGCTGCGGAGGCTGCGACAAACAAGGTAAAGAAGGCTGCGGCGGGTGCGGAGGCTGCTGACAACACCATAAGACGATGAGAAACCACTTCGGCCATCTGTTCACACTCACCACCTTTGGTGAGAGCCACGGTCCCGCAATAGGGGGCGTGATAGACGGCATGCCTGCAGGCATAGCGATAGATACCGATTTTATCCAGCATGAACTTAACCGTCGGCGTCCCGGCCAGAGCGAACTCACCACTGGCAGGCAAGAGGGCGACAAGGTGGAACTGCTGAGCGGAGTCTTCGAAGGGGTGAGCACAGGCACACCCATCGGCTTCCTCGTACGCAACACCAACCAGCGCTCTCACGACTACGATGAGATGAAAACCGTGTACCGTCCCTCACACGCCGACTTCACCTATCAGCAGAAGTATGGCGTGCGCGACCATCGCGGCGGCGGACGCAGTTCCGCACGCATCACCATAAGTCGCTGTGTGGGCGGTGCTCTCGCCAAACTGGCACTCCGGCAGGTAGGCATCAGCATAAACGCCTATACCTCACAGGTAGGGGACATCACACTCCCCGACGACTACCATGAGTACGACCTCACGCAGTCGGAAAACAATGCGGTGCGTTGCCCTGACCCGCAGAAGGCGGAAGAAATGGCCGAACTGATACGTGCGGTGAAGGCCGAAGGCGACACCATAGGCGGTGTGATAACCTGTGTGATAAAGGGATGCCCCATAGGACTGGGAGAACCTGAGTTCAGCAAACTGCATGCCGACCTCGGACAGGCCATGCTGAGCATCAACGCGGCCAAGGGATTCGAATACGGAGAAGGGTTCTCTGGCACGCGCTGGCGGGGAAGCGAACAAAACGACCCGTTCATTTGCCAGGACGGGCACATTACGACAAAGACCAACCACAGCGGAGGTGTACAGGGCGGCCTGAGCAACGGTCAGGACATCGTGTTCCGTGTAGCCTTCAAACCCATTGCCACACTGTTGCGAACACAAGAGACTGTCGACATGGACGGTCACCCCACCCTCTTGAAGGCAAAAGGCAGACACGATCCTTGTGTGCTGCCCCGGGCCGTGCCAGTGGTGGAAGCGATGGCTGCAATGGTGATAATTGACCATTACCTGCTCCAGAAAACCATCAAATTATAATATTTAGATACACTTTGCAAAATAATTCCTCGTTTTCTTGCACGTAGGAAGAAAAATCTTTATATTTGCGATGATTATGAGGGGTTTGTGAAAATCCTGGATTAGTTTAGTTAAGTCTAGTTTAGTTTTTGTGTTGGTTGAGGGTGGTCTGGTGACCACCCTCAGTTTTTAAGTTAGAAGACGGTCATCAGACCATTCTCAATTTTATTTACATTATTGCAAGCACAGAAGACGTGAACACTTCTGTAAACTATTCATATACATCCAATAATCTCGGTGACACTGTGACAACCATGGGCATCGAGCCAATCATTGATGCCGTCACGTATTTTTATTGTTACGGCAGGGTCAAGGAAATTGGCCGTCCCCACCTCAATGGCTGTGGCACCAGCCATGAAGAACTCGATGGCATCGGTAGCGTTGCAGATACCGCCCAAGCCCACCACCGGTATGCTGACCGCCTTGGCCACCTGCCACACCATGCGCAGAGCCACAGGCTTCACGGCAGGACCGCTGAGCCCTCCCGTACCGATACTGAGCATGGACCGGCGTCGCTCCACATCGATGGCCATTCCCATCAGCGTGTTGATGAGCGACACGCTGTCGGCTCCCTCTGCCTCACAGGCACGAGCAATGTCGGCAATGCTGGTCACATTGGGCGACAGTTTCACGATGAGCGTCTTGTGGTAGCACGCACGCACCGCACGCACCACACTGGAAGCCCCTTCAGTGGTGACCCCGAAAGCCATGCCACCCTGCCTGACATTGGGGCAGGAAATATTGAGTTCTATGGCATGTATATCGTCGAGCGCATCAATGCGTGCAGCACAAGCAGCGTAGTCGTCGATGGTGGAACCACTCACATTGACGATGACCTCTGTGCCGAGCCCACGCACCTGCGGATAGATGTGGGAGCAGAAATAGTCAACTCCTTTGTTCTGCAGTCCCACACAGTTGAGCATGCCAGAGGCGGTCTCTGCCATGCGCGGATAGGGATTGCCATCACGTGCATGCAGGGTAGTACCCTTCACGATAATACCTCCAAGTTCATGCAACGGCACAAGGTCGGCAAACTCAAGTCCGTAGCCAAAAGTGCCCGATGCAGTCATCACCGGGTTCTTAAAGACTATATCATTTATCTTTACATTTAGATTTGCCATAACAATTGATTAATATTTAACACTGGACCCTTTGTACAGACACACACATTGCCTTCATCTTGCGTGGGTTCCACGCAGCAGAGACAGGCACCCAAGCCACATGCCATCTTGTTTTCCAACGACACCTCACAGGGCACGTCGTGTGCCTTGGCATAGGCAGCCACCGCTTTCATCATGGGCAGCGGACCGCAAGAAGCAATGCGGTCGAAACGCGTTTGACGCAGGAGGCTGTGCCCTGTGACAAATCCCTTCTCACCCATACTTCCGTCTTCAGTGGTAACCTCCACTGTGCCCACTTTGGCAAACTCAGAGAGCAAGAGCAGGTCGGCCTTGCTCCTTGCCCCAAGCAGAAAGGTGGGGGTGGAACCGGCCTCTTTCAGACAATCTCCATAATAGAGCAGCGGAGCAACACCCACGCCGCCTCCGATGAGCAACACCTTCTCTGGCGCGGAGGGCATGGTGAATCCGTGGCCCAATGGCAAGAGACAGTTGAGTGTATCGCCGGGACGCAACATGGCAAGGCGACGGGTTCCATCACCCACTGCGGCAACCAGGAATCTGACCTCATTGCAGGAGCGGTCGACATAATTGATGGAAATGGGACGGCGCAGAAAAGTGTGGGGCGATCCATCCACACGCAACTCGGCAAATTGTCCCGGAAGCATCTCGGGAAGGGATTGGCGAGAAGTGAGCCGCAGAAGTGTGTAGCGGTCAGAGATGTGCTCTGCCGACACCACTTCCAAATCTAACAGAAATTTTTTCATCCTATATTACACCTATATTATATATAACAATATTCGAGTCGGGAGCACCCATGATTGGGGGCGGTCTGTTCGTGGAAGGTTCGTTTGAAGTCTTATCCGTACCAATAGTCTGTCGTCTCATTGGGTAAACCGAACACATCCGATTCTCTGCAAAGTTACATAAAATCGAGAGCAGAACAAAATGAATTCATTCATTTTTTATGCCGAGATGAGGTAACTTCGGCATCGCCAAAGTTACATAAAATCGAGAGCAGAACAAAATGAATGAAGAAAATATACATCATATTTCTGATATGATATGGAACATCAAATGCAGTTCTGAGCAAGAAGCATAAAGGGGATAATGCAAGACGAAGGAATGGCAGAAATAGGGTAAAAAGAGAGGGCAAAAAAGAGACCGGTATCCACCACGAGCCTTTCAGCATTCACACAGGAAACCGGTCATATTCAATAGTAAAAGCACAGAAAAAGTCAATCCTTGGGTACGAATGATTCGAATGTCCTGTCATCGTAAAACACCCGAATCTCAGTAATTCGACGCCGCTGAGTGTCAAAGGTTTTTACCCCAAATTGCCTTGTATTTTTGAGTGTATTATCTACACTATCATTGTTTGGAACTTTCTTTTCCTCTTCAGAAATAGTTTTTTCGAGGTTGCCGAAGTCTAATTCGAGTTCTTTGATGGGGGAATCAGATTTTTCAGCTTCCTGAATAACAGGTTTTTGGGGTACAGCATACATTTCCCCTTCACCGGATATTAGCCACTCCAGACGTATCTGAGGCATCTTGCTTCGAATAGCCTCCACGGTATTGAGGGTGGGTTTTGTGCGGCCATTGAAGATACTACTCAAGGCAGCCTGACTCATACCAAGGTACTCAGCGAAGGTCTTCTGCGTCATGTTGACCGACTCCATAATTTGGCGAATTCTATCTTTCATTTTTGCTTCACTATGGTTTAAGGGCAAATTTCGCCCTTTTTGTTTGACTTTACAAAGGTAATACATTTTTCACAAATACAAAACTTTTTAGGATATAATTTTAAATATTTAAATATTTTATTTTTTAATACCATGATTTAATTTTGTACTATCTGCTATACATTTGTGAATGGTTTACATTTTCAAACCCTAATATTTTGATTTCTTTTATACAATCGGATAATTTAACGTTTTCAGCCAATTATTTGACAACAAGTCTATTAAATTCTGCATATTATATCTGAGAAATCAGTTTTTGGTTGAAATTGGGTGTTTTAGGGCGCATTTTACATACATAAACATCAACCAATACTCATAAAAT